>JAVBNP010000023.1:0-4945 GCA_031551455.1 Bacteroidales bacterium
GTCCCGGAAGAAGTGGAAAAGGACGTAACGCAGGAGCAGAGCCTCGGCAAAACCGTTTCCTACCTTGCTGTAGACAACCTCGTAGCGGGCTATGTGAGCATATCCGACGCCATCAAAAGCACCAGTCGCGAAGCCATACAAGCGTTGATGGCGCAGGGTGTTGAAGTAATCATGCTCACAGGCGACAACCCGCTTACCGCCAAAGCCGTCGCGCAAGAATTGGGGCTCTCCGCCTACAAAGCCGAATGCCTGCCCGATGATAAACTGGAGGAAATAAAACGCCTGCAAGCGTCCGGGAAAATAGTAGCCATGGCCGGCGACGGCATCAACGACGCACCGGCATTGGCACAAGCCGATATCGGCATTGCCATGGGCACCGGCACCGACGTAGCCATCGAAAGCGCCGCCATCACCCTGCTCAAAGGTGACCTTCGAGGTATTGTCAAAGCCAAGAACCTGAGTCACAAAACTATGAAGAACATCAAGCAAAATCTGTTCTTCGCCTTTGTGTATAATGCGCTGGGTATCCCTATCGCCGCCGGGGTGCTGTACCCGGCGTTCGGGATTTTGTTGTCTCCCATGATTGCCGCCGTGGCCATGAGTTTCAGTTCGGTCAGTGTTATTGTGAATGCGTTAAAGTTAAAGGGTGTGAAAATAGGATGATTACATCTATCTTCCATAAAACAGGTTAATGCCATGAAAAAAATAACAGATAAAGCCTTACGGAGTATATCGTAAAAGGAGTAAAAACACAGAAACATAAAAATATAAATTACTTCAATATCACGACTTGATTTGAGTTGCAAACAAAGGCGTAAATTTGAATGTTAATACTATTAAAAGGAAGTTATGGAAGATTTGGAAAATATGACCCGCGATGAATTGGTCGAAGAAGTAAAGAAACTACGTCAGGGAAACCAAAAGCAATGTGACAATACAGAACAACATAACCCTGCGACCTACTTCGAAATTCCTGTAACCAATATGAAACGGGCAATACAGTTTTATTCCCAAGTTTTTGAAATTGAATTTGAGAATATGATTATTGATAATAATGAAATGGCTTTGTTTCCTTTATACAATGAATCGGACGGAATTTCGGGAGCACTGGCTAAAGGTGAAATTTATAAGCCGTCATTATGTGGCACTTTGATTTATCTAAAAACCGACAATTTGGATAAAACACTGGCTCTTGCCATCGAAAATGGGGGAACAATTCTTTATCCCAAAACAGTAAGTGAAGAGGGATATGCCGTAGCCGAATTTGAAGATTGTGAGGGAAATCGCATTGCAATACACCAAACATTGCCGGCATAAAAAGGATATACTATGGCAAAAACAATTAAAACAGAGATTATTATTCAGGCAACCCCTGAAAAAGTGTGGACGATTCTTACCGATTTTGAAAAATATCCTCAATGGAATCCATTCGTCACTTCCGTAAAAGGACAAGTTGAGCAGGGAAATAAAATACAAATCAGAATAGAGCCACCAAATGGAAGCGGAATGACATTTAAGCCTACTGTAATCACAAAAAACGAAAACAGGGAATTACGGTGGTCGGGCAAATTTCTGTTTAGCGGACTATTTGACGGAGAACATAAATTTGAACTGATTGAAAACGGCAACGGGACAGTAACTTTTGTTCAAAGTGAGAAGTTTACAGGAATTTTAGTTGGGTTATTTAATCCCCAAAAAACACAACAAGGTTTTATGGAAATGAATAAAAAACTAAAAGACTTATCAGAACAATGAGCCGAAAGGATGATACGGGGGAAAAGAAATAAAACCAAGATTGGAAGAACAATAGGAGCTGTTCAAAAGTCAAAAATTAACGGCATTGCGAACGATAGCGAAGCAATCTTTTAATATTCAAAAGATTGCTTCGCTGTTCCTTACCCGTTTTGCATATCAGACGAGCTTTTCGCAATGACGATTCCATTGACTCCGCAGAGACATTGTTATTTTACCATTGTTCCTTCAACAGGTTTTTCTGAAATCTTCAATTTGATGGGGTTTTGTTGGAAAGGAGTGAATATTTCCTTTTTATCCGTATCGAATCCCGATAAAAACTTAACGTTGAAGGTTAATATATTGGTGGTTTTATCCGCATATTCCGTTATCAAAGACGATAAATCGAATCCGAAACGGGTAAACACCCTCGTGTCGGAACCTATCACGAAATTGATTTTTTTCGATCGTATATATACGGTGGGATAATCGGCGCTTTCTTCTTTACCGTACAGCATTTCGTAATCGAAGGTTTGTCCGTCGGGTGCCGTTTGTTCGAACTCGAAAACCCATATATTTTCGACATGGTTGAGCCACATCATCGCACCCTTAATAGGGAAAGTGTAATCGCTTACGGTTTCGGTTGTTGGTTTTGCCTTAGTACTGTCGATTTTATTGTACGTGATGCCCGAAACTACAATACTGTCCTTTTTGGTTTGTTTTTCTTCTTCGATATAAAATCCCGTCCACAACAGGTCGCCGTCTTCTAATCCTTTTTCGGCAATCCCCGACGCAATGATCGTTACGCCGTTAAGAACCTCAAGCAACGGATCTCCCGATTCGGAATGCTTCACAATGGCAGGTCCCTCGTAATACTCCACATTCGGGGTATCATTTTTCGAACAACCTGCCAATACAAACATTAATACACTCAGTGCCGGTACAACTATTTTTTTCATGTGTTAAATTTAAATTTTAAGTATTATTTATATAATATATAGATGCGATATTTGCAAAACGCTGCATGAATATGTCCGATTTTTTCATTTTCCGGTCGACGATGCGGATTGTTCTTGTTGTACATCTTGTCAGGCTTGGTTTTCGAACAGGGCTTTGTATCAATAAACAAAGTAATGATCCATTCGTTACTATTTATATAGTAGTTGTTGTTCGATATGCCATTCTCAAAATGAAAAAAAATCTTCTTTTAATAATAATTGCATCTTTTCTGAGTGGAAGTTTGTACGGGTATGGGGAAGATACAGTCCGAACGGATACAAAACAAAAAGCAAGAATTACCGGTATCCCCACTCTTTCGTACAATCGTTCGCGGGGAATGGGCTTCGGCGGTACGGGAATGTTGTTTTTCCCTCTCGGAAACGATCCGGCCACGCCGCCTTCGAGAATATCGCTGCATGGCCAAATCTCAACCAACAAAAGTTGGTATGTGAGTGCCTTTGCACAACTTTTTTTGCTCGAAAACCGATTGCGTCTTGTTCCCGGAGGGGGATATATCGATTCGCGTTTTCAAACCTACGTGGATATGGGTGATATGGGCTTGGTTGAAATTCCGTTCGACAATCGCGGACCGTTCATGTTCTTTGCGCCCATGTTTATGCTTTATAAGGGATTTTACGTCGGCCCCGTTGTACAGTTAATGCGATTAGATGTGACTTTCGATCTTCCCGACGGCTCCGAGTCGAAGGAAACGGACTATGCCAATTCGCTTGGCATTGCTACCATGTTCGATACCAAGGACAATCAATATACCCCGTCGAAAGGGATAATGGCCGCCGCGCGTCTCACCGACAATCCCAAATGGATGGGTAACGACAGCATTTTCGGTAAACTCATGCTGTTTGCCAATTATTACCACCCGATTAATCGCAAAATGATACTTGCATCGCGCGTTACGGCAAATATAGGAATAGGCGATGTGCCTTTTGCATCGCAAAGCTACGTGGGCAACAAGGATTTGCGTGGCTATACGAAAGGCGAATACCGCGGTAATCAAACTTACACGGCACAGACAGAGTTTCGATGGAATTTCTACAAGCGGCTGGGTGCAGTGGGCTTTTTCGGGTTGGCGATAACGGTCGACCCGGTGAGTCAATTGCTGCCGGCGGGTGGGATAGGGATACGTTATAAAATCCTGCCGCAATATAACATCAATGCCGGTGTGGACGGTGCTGTGGGAAAAGACGATTGGGGAATATATTTCCGTATTACGGAAGCGTTTTAACCTGAGTTTTCAAGAATCCGGGCGTAGAAAAAGAATCGGGAACCCGATAACGGATTGTTAACGGATAATGTGCGAATACTCTTTCCGGTACGGTATTTTTACATCTGCGGTTTTAACTTATTTTGGTTATCTTTGTAAGAGGTTCGTTTATTGATATGAAATAAGTGCAGGATGAAAACCAAAGAAGAAATAGTAGCCAATTGGTTACCACGATATACGGGCAATCCTTTGGAGAATTTCGGTAAGTATGTGTTGTTGACCAATTTCAAAAATTACCTTCATTTGTTCAGCGAATGGAACAATACGCCTATCGTCGACCCGAATGCAAACATGCCTTGTGTCACGAGCGACGGTATCACCATGATCAATTTCGGTATGGGGAGTGCCAATGCCGCTATCGTTATGGATTTGTTGTCGGCTATAGAACCCACTGCGGTTTTGTTTTTGGGCAAATGCGGTACCCTCAAGGAAAAGAATAATTTGGGCGATTTGATCTTACCCATCGCCGCCATTCGCGGTGACGGAACATCCAACGACTACCTTCCGCCCGAAGTTCCCGCATTGCCCGCTTTCAGCTTGCAACGGGCTGTCTCCACGACGATACGCGATATGGGTTTCGATTATTGGACGGGTACCGTTTATACCACCAACCGAAGGGTATGGGAACATGATGATGCGTTCAAGCACTATTTGCAGCGCATTCGTTGCATCGCCATAGACATGGAGACTGCTACGATTTTTACCGTGGGATTTGCCAATAACATAAGTACCGGTGCGTTACTGTTGACTTCGGATATGCCGATGATTTCAACGGGAGTGAAAACTGCTGAAAGCGATAAAGAGGTTACCCTCAAATTTGTTGATATACATTTGAAAGCTGGGATCGACGCTCTGAAACTTATTAAACGGAACGGTAGCTCGGTGAAACATTTGAGGTTTTAAGGCTATCTATATGCATACTTTTGAGATGAT
>JAVBNP010000161.1:0-22913 GCA_031551455.1 Bacteroidales bacterium
GGATATGCTCATGAACGTGGATATACCTTCCATTACCGGTTATACCAATTATTGGACAAACATCGGGGAAATGGAAAATAAGGGTTTCGAATTGACCATCGGCACCAAAAATTTTGTCGGACAAGACTTCAAATGGAACACCGATTTCAATATTTCCTTTAACCGGAATAAAGTACTCGCTTTGGGCCCCTTCGGCGATCCGATTCGTTCAAACGGCGGTGTGGGCGACACGCACATTACCATGATCGGACAACCGATCGGTTGTTTCTACGGTTATCGGCAAATCGGTATCTTCCAAAATAATGCCGACTTGGCATCCTACCCGCATGTTTCCACATCCAAGCCCGGTGATGCCAAATATGAAAACGTGGATAATACCGGCGCTTCCAAAGACGCCATTACGGCGGAAGACCGAACCATTATCGGCAACAATCATCCCGATTTCACATGGGGATTGAACAACACGTTCAGTTATAAATTTCTCGATCTATCGATAACGATGTACGGTTCGCACGGAGCGGAAGTACTTCACTTGGCCAGACGGTTTTACGAAAATTTGGAAGGCATCCAACAACAAATCGGTACCGTACGCAACAGATGGCGTTCGGAATCGGACCCGGGCGCCGGACTTGTTCCGAAAGCCAATGCGCAAGGAACGGGGCAAAACGGTTCCGTATCGTCCAGATGGGTAGAAGATGCTTCGTTCGTGAGAATTTCCAACATTACGTTGGGGGCCAATTTCCCTCAAAAATGGACAAGAAAAATCGGGATGCAGGCGGCAAGAATGTATGTTTCCGTTCAAAACGTATACACTTTTACCGATTATTTGGGCTATAACCCCGAAGTCAGCTTCAGAGGCGGCGACGTGATGTCTCCCGGAACCGATTACGGCGGCTATCCCACGGCACGCACTTGGACCGTCGGTTGTAATTTAACCTTTTAACGATTGAGTATTAATTTGAAAAATAAAATAATATGAAAGCAAAATATTGGCTGCCCTTGATCTTATCGGGTATAATCATGACGAGCTGCAGCGACTTTTTGGATTTGGATCCGCAAAAAGATCAAAATGCCGCGACGTTTTTCAAAACGGCCGATCAAATCGGAAATGCCGTCAACGGAGCTTATTCCACCATGCAATCGAACAACATGTACGGCTTTTGGTATATTCTTGCGGAAATACCTTCCGACAACACGATCGGCTTGATATCCGGTTCCGTAACGGACCGAGACGAATTCGACAAATTTTATCTGAGAACCACCAATCCGTATTTGGCCAATTTTTGGAACGAAAGTTACCGTGGTATCAACAAATGCAACACCGTTCTCGATAAAATTGACGCCGTGGATATGGACAAAACGCTCAAAGAGCGGTATAAATTGGAGATGAAATTTTTACGAGGTTTGTTCTATTTCAATTTGGTACGAATTTTCGACGGCGTTCCCGTTGTCACTTCGATTACTTCCATATCTCAAGCGTATGCCGTGCCTCGTTCTTCCCGTGACGCCGTTTACACGCAAATCATCAAAGATTTCGAAGCAGCGGAAGATTTGCCGGCGCATTATACCGGAACCGATATCGGTCGGGCAACGAGCGGTGCGGCCAAAGCCATGTTGGCTAAAGTGTATTTAACACTGAACGATTATCCGAATGCCGAGATTAAGTTGAACGAGGTGATACAATCAAGCGAGTATAATCTTTTGGAAAACACACTCGGCAGTATCAACGGAAACGGATACGCAAGCGTTTTTTCGCCGACCAATCACAATCATAAAGAGTCCGTTTTCGATGTTCAATTCAAGAAAGGCGGCGTTGGTGAAGGTTCAATTTGGCCCAACTATTTCGCACCTCAAAATTCTCCCGTGGTTTCGGTGGGAAGCGGAGGCGGTGACAATATTCCCACATTGGATATAAGCCAAGCTTACGAACCCGGCGATCTTCGAAAACAATACTCGATGGCCGATTCATACACAAGCGCCACAGGATCGGTTGTTAATGTGCGATACGTTACCAAATATACGGATGTACCATACCAACAAGACGACGCCAACAACAATTTCCCCGTAACGCGGTATGCCGACGTATTGTTGATGTATGCCGAAGCATTGAACGAAAACGGAAAAACATCCGAAGCATGCACTTATCTGAATATGGTCAGAAGGCGCGGGTTCGGGTATCAAACAAGCGAAATATCTCCTTACGACATCAATACGGCCGATAAAGATGATTTTAAACTGAAAGTGGAACACGAACGTCGCGTGGAATTGGCATTCGAGTGTCATCGTTGGTTCGATTTGATTCGTACGGGTCGCGCCGTGGAAGTATTGACGGCCAAAGGATCAAAAATCAATTCGACCAACTTGATTTATCCGATTCCTCAAAAACAAATCGATATCAATCCGAAAGTTATCACGCAAAACGATTCTCAATATAATTAGCCATCGTTTCGCGTACATCGTCCTTTTTTCGACCCGACGGTCGGTTTAGGTTTGTTATGTTTGAACCTGCCGTCGGGATTTTTCATGCAAAATTTACGTGGCCGATTGTTGGTGAATCTAATACGAAATATCGTATATTTGTAGATTCATCATCGGCCGATGCCGAAAATCGTTCCGAAATTTGAAGTACAAATCATTTTGAAAATCACATTACAAACGCCATGTCAACAAAATCCTTTTCAAGACGTGAATTCATCAAGAAAAATTCGCTAACCGGCATCGGAGTCATTCTATCCGCTTCCGCCGTATCGCCCCTGCTCGCATTCAATTCCGGCAACGCCGATGTTCCCGCAATATTGGGCGGCACCCCGATACGTACCGCCGATTGGCCGAAGTGGCCGATATGGAATCCCGCCACCGACGAGAGTCGGGTGCTCGAAGTGCTGAGAAGCGGCGTATGGTCGCGCGCCAAAACCGTTACCGAATTCGAGAAAAAATGGGCGGAAATCATCGGCGTCAAAAGATGCTTGGCCGTAGTTAACGGAACCAACGCACTGATCATCGCATTAACTCAATTGGGTATCGGCGGAGGTGACGAAGTGATCATTCCCCCGTATACGTTTATTGCCACCGCGGCGGCCGTATTAATGACCGGAGCCATGCCCGTTTTTGCCGACGTCGATCCGGAAACCTTTCAAATCGACCCTAAAAACATCGAAAAGAAAATCACTTCCCGTACACGCGCCATCATGCCCGTACACATCTTGGGATTACCCGCCGATATGCCCGCCATCATGCAAATCGCGAAAAAACATAATTTGGTTGTTTTGGAAGATGCTTGCCAAGCATGGTTGGCCGAAATTAATCATAAGAAAGTGGGAACGTTCGGCAATGCCGGCTGTTTCAGTTTCCAAAACTCCAAAAACATCGCCATGGGCGAAGGTGGTGCGGTGGTGAGCAACGACGACGATTTCATGGATCGTTGTTACTCGTTCCATAATTTCGGACATCCCTACGGCTCCATGCCGGGATCGGTCACTTCCGGTTCGGTAATGTTGGGCACCAAACTTCGTTTGACCGAATATCAAGCCGCCATCGGACTTGCCGAACTTGCACGGTTGGAAGGCGAAACAAAAACACGCAACGAAAATGCGGCATATTTGAGATCGAAAATCGAAAAAATACCGGGAATCCTTCCGTACAAACTCTACGACCACGTCACGCAAGCGGCTTTTCATCTTTTTCCGTTCCGTTACAAAAAAGATCAATTCAAAGGTCTGTCGCGCGAATCGTTTTTGAAAGCGCTCAATGCCGAAGGTGTGCCTTGCTCAAGCGGATATGCCACGCTCAACAACATGCCTTATTTGGGGCACGCTTTTCAAACGAAAAACTTTCAAAAGATGTATCCAAAAGAAATGCTGGACATCAACCGATATCTGGAAGACAACAAATGCCCGCAAAACGATCGTTTATGCAACGAGGAAGCGGTTTGGTTGACGCAAAGCATGTTGCTCGGAAAACGCTCGGATATGGACGATATCGCCAATGCAATCGCCAAAGTCCAAAAGAACGCCGACAAGCTGATCAAATCGGGCAAAGTCTGATAGCGACAAGCACTATTCGCCGGCATGAAAATCAACATCATCGTATTGCTCGGACTGATCGGGTTGAGTGCATGTGTCTTTACACGGACGCCCGAATCAAAGCCGAAAGAAAATGAAGAAGGTTGGACGTTGCTGTTCAACGGGACCGACTTCACGGGTTGGAAAAGCGCCAAAGGAGGACCCGTTCCCGCGGAACGGTGGAAAATCGAGAATGGCGTCTTATCGACGCTTCCCGATAAAGAAGGATTTGTCGACATCGTCACCGAAGAATCTTTCGGAGCCTTCGAACTCGTTCTGGAATTTAAAGTCACCGCGGGAGCGAACAGTGGAGTGAAGTATTTCATTCTTCCGGGAACGACGTTGGGTTGCGAATACCAAATCATCGACAATGACTTTTTCGGCGATGAACGCGAAGAAAACGCGAAACGATTGCAGGGAGGGTTGTACGACATGATTCCTCCCGCCGTGGACGCAAGCAAACCCGTCGGTGACCGGAATGTTGCACGAATAGTCTCGGACGGCAAAAAGGTGGAACATTGGCTGAACGGCGAAAAAACGGTATCGTACGACCGTTCAAGCGATGCGTTCAAAGAAATCGTATCGAAAAGCAAATTCGCCAAAACGGCGGATTTCGCCACACCGACGCAATCGCCTATTTTGTTGCAGGACCACGGCGGCGTGGTTTCCTTCATGAACATAAAAATCAAAAAATTGTAATCCATGCAAAAATCGGTTTTTGTTTATATGTTGATGCTTGTCTTTTTCATCGGCGGGTGCTGGCCGTCCGAAAAGAACAAGAATCATACGGGATGGAAAGCCGGAACGGCACGGGCGAAAATCACGCCCGAAAAAAACATTTGGCAAGCCGGTTACGCGAGTCGCGAACATGCCGCGGAAGGTAAAATAACCGATCTGTGGGCGAAAGCATTGGCTTTAGAAGATTCGACGGGCAATCGTGCGGTGCTTGTCACCACCGATATCATCGGATTCCCGAAACCCGTTGCGGACAGAGTCAGAACCCGACTGCAAGCGGAATTTAACTTGTCGCCGGCGCAAATCATCCTCAACAGCTCGCACACGCATTCGGGACCGGTGCTGGCCGACGGCTTGGTGGATATATACCCGATCGACATCAATGGCGACGAAAACATCTTGGCATATACGAAATCGTTCGAAAACAACATTGTGAAAATTGTTGCGAATGCCATTCAATCGTTGCAACCGGCCACGCTTTATTTCGGAAACGGAGTCACACGGTTTCAAGTAAATCGACGTAATAACAACGAACGAACTTTGGCTTCGCAAACGGAATTGAAAGGTCCCAACGATTTTGCCGTTCCCGTCATTAAAATTGTCGACGGTCAAGGAAACATCAAAGCCGTCGCTTTCGGCTATGCATGCCATCCGACCGTGCTGAGCGGATACGATTGGTGCGGCGATTACCCCGGGTTTGCACAAATCGAATTGGAAAAGATGTACCCCGGGACCGAAGCATTGTTTTTTCAAGGCGCCGGAGGTAATCAAAATCCCTTACCTCGCAGGAGCATTCCGTTGGCAAAACAATATGGCCTCACGTTGGCCGCGGCCGTCGAAAGAGTGCTTTCGGAGGACATGAAAAAACTTTCGCCGACGTTGGTCACGGCATATTCGGAAATCGATTTGCCGCTGCTTACTCCGCCTACCAAAGAAGAATTACAAAAAGTGATCGACGAAACCGATGTCGAGTACATCAAACGTTGGGCTACCCGACTGAAAAAACAAATCGAGAGCGGAAAACCGCTGATTACTTCATATCCTTATCCTTTACAGGTATGGAAAATCGGCGATGTTCCCGTAATGAGTTTGGGCGGCGAACTGCTCGTCGAATATTCCCTCGGCCTGAAAAACATGTTTGGCCGTGACATTATCGTCATGGGGTATTGCAACGACGTTATGGGATACATTCCTCCCGTTACGGTGCTTCGCGAAGGCGGATACGAAGGCGCCACGTCTCAGATGGCATTCGGTTTGCCCTGTCCGTGGTCGGAAGAAATCGAACCGCTCATTTATCGGGGAATGGAGAATTTGGCATCGCAAGCGGGAATCGTACCCTCACCGGCGGAAAGCAAATGAATTCGATCATCCTGCCGGTGACCGCAGATTCTGCAGGCAGTAAAATAAAAACCGAATAAAATATCACCACATGAAAAAATCAATTATCTCACTTTCATTATTATCGCTTATTATGACATTATCCACGCAATGCCGGTCGTCCGAACAAAAAACCGGAAACACCGCAACGCAGCAACCGCTCGTCGCCAAACATTATTATTCGGGTTTCCCCGACGCTCACGACACCTATAACGCCATATCGGCGGCAAGCGACGGAAAGATATATTACGTGCTTTCGTCGACGAAACATGACGTAGGCGGTCAATTCTATGTATACGATCCCGCAACCGATCAAACAAAATTTATCGCCGACCTGTCGGAAGCGTTGGGCGAAAAAGAAAAGAAGTACATCTCTCAAGGAAAAAGCCATGTCGAGTTTTACGAACACGACGGAAAGTTGTATTTCGCCACGCACGTGGGGTATTACGAAATGATCGACGGATCGGAACAGTTGCCCAAAAACGCTCCCGAAGGTTACAAACTTTATCCCGGAGGTCATTTTCTGTATTACGACATGAAAACCGGTAAGCTGGAAGGTTTGGCTTTGGCTCCCCACGGCGAAGGCATCCTTACCATGACGATGGACAAAGAACGCGGAAGATTGTACGGCCTCACTTGGCCCAAAGGCTATTTATTGGATTACGACATCAACAAGAAACAACTGAAGAATCTCGGGTTAGTGAATGAACTCGGCGAAGGCGGAACGGTCGGAAAAGACTATCGCGTGATCTGTCGGTCCATGTTTGTCGACCCGCGCGACGGATGTTTGTATTACTCCACCGCCGAAGGCGACATATTTGCCTATCGACCGGATGCCGACGCTCCCGAGAAATTGGACGGCGTCGATCTGCGGTTGGATTATTTCGGCAATTACGATCCCACGGGTCCCGGAAGCATGGCGTACAATTGGAGAAAGATTTTTTGGTACGCTCCGGAAAACGTTGCCTACGGCGTACACGGAAACTCGGGTTACCTGTTCCGTTTCGATCCCAAAGCAAAGAAAGTGGAATTGGTGGATCGCATCGTATCCGAACCTTCGAAAAAAAGCGGTATGTACGACCAATTCAGTTACGGGTATCTCGGTTTCATGTTGGGGAAAGATCAAACGATTTATTACCTCACGGGAGGCCCCATCTATAAAGACGGGAAAAGAGTCAAAGGCGTGGACAAAATTGCCATGGGCGCGGCCAGAGGTTTGGAAAATCTCCACCTGATAACGTACAACATCCCCGAAAGCAAATACATCGATCACGGTCCGATTTTTTACGAGAACGGCGATCTTCCCACTTATGTCAATTCGATAGCCATGGATAAGCAGGGAAATGTGTACACGCTTGCCCGATTCATGCATGACGGCAAAGAAATCGAAGATTTGGTGAAAATTCCGATGCCGTGATTCATATGCGATACCTGCCGATAATTTTATCGTTTGTTCTTTTTGCGTGTAACAACGCGAAGGAACCGGTTGATTACGTTAATCCGTTCATCGGCGCCAGCACGAGCACTGAAATTGCCGGTGTTTTTCACGGTTTGGGGAAGACTTTTCCCGGAGCGACTACTCCGTTCGGCTTGGTACAGGTGAGTCCCAACACCATTACCGGCGGCGATAATGCGCCGGGATACAGTTACGAGCACAAAACCATCGAAGGGTTTGCATTCATGCACATGAGCGGTACGGGATGGTACGGCGATTTTGGTAATTTTTTGACGATGCCGACCGTCGGTGCATTAAAAACCGCCGCCGGATACGAAAGCGATCCCGACGCGGGCTATCGTTCGCGTTACGACAAATCGTCGGAATATGCCGAAGCGGGTTATTACAAAGTACGCTTGACCGACAACGACATTCTCACGGAAGCGACCGCAACACCGCATTGCGGTATGTTGCGATTCACCTTCCCCGAAAACAAACAATCGCGCATCCAAATCGATTTGGCACGCAGAGTCGGCGGAACCTCCACCGAACAATACGTAACGGTGGTCGACGAACACACCGTTCAAGGATGGATGAAATGTCCGCCCGAAGGCGGCGGTTGGGGTAACGGGCAAGGTAAGGCCGACTATACGGTTTATTTTTATTGTCGGTTCGACAAACCGTTGACAAATTACGGTGTGTGGTCGGCCGACATTTCCGACGGCCAAGTGCGAAAAAGAGACGAAGTGACCTCGCCCGAGTATCAAGAACTCGTTGCTCAAGCGGAAGTACTGCGCGGATGTCGCGAAAAACAAGGCAAACATCTCGGTTTCTTCACCGAATTCGAGACGAAAGCAAATGAGCACATACTGATGAAATGCGGCATTTCGTTGGTAAGCATCGAGGGGGCAAAAGCCAATCTGACCGCTGAAATACCCGACTTCGATTTCGATAAGATACGCACCAAAGCCCGCGGGACATGGAACGATGCATTGTCGGGTATCCGGATCGAAGGCGCTACCGACGAACAAAAGACGATTTTCTATACCGCCTTGTACCATACGATGATCGATCCGCGCAAGGTATCCGACGTCGACGGATATTATCGGGGAGCCGACGGAAAAACGCATCGGGCCGACGGGTTTTCGTACCGTTCGATGTTCAGCGGCTGGGACGTTTTCCGCAGTCAATTTCCGCTCCAAACCGTCATCAATCCAAACATGGTAAACGATGAAATCAACTCGTTGATCTCCCTTGCCGAACAAAGCGGAAAATATTATTACCCGCGATGGGAATTGCTCAATTCCTACACCGGATGCATGCTCGGAACGCCCGCAATCCCCGTGATTGTTGGCGCTTATATGAAGGGCATCCGGAATTACGACATCGAAAAAGCATACCGATACGCCAAAAACACCGCCGATACTTTTTCGGTCGGTCCCGAAGGTTATTCACCCGGAAGCCTGTCCGAATCGTTGGAATATACGTTCAGCGATTGGTGTATCGGGCGATTTGCCGAGTTACTGAACAAATCGGACGATGCCCGAAAGTACTATGACAAATCGTTATCGTACGCAAATAATTTCGATACGACCTTGAACGAGATGCGGGCGCACGACAAAAAAGGCGGTTGGCTCAACAAGGAAGCCAAAACAGTATACGAACAGGGGAGCACGGAAAGTAATCCGTATCAACAGGGTTGGTTCGTGCCTCACGACGTTCAAGGATTGATCGATTTGATGGGCGAAGAACGTTTCAACGCCGAGCTGATCGAATTTTTCGAAAAAGCGCCGAAAGATTTCACTTGGAACGATTATTATAACCATGCCAACGAACCCGTACATCATGTCCCGTTCATGTTCACATATGCCGGTCGGCCCGATTTAACGCAATATTGGAGCCGAACCATATGCAACGGAGCATACGGAAGCGATGTATACGGCCTGCGAGGAAACGAAGACATGGGACAAATGTCCGCTTGGTACGTGTTGGCCGCTTTGGGCTTTCACCCCGTCAATCCCGGCGATGACGTTTACATCATCGGAAGTCCGCTTTTCGAAAAAGTAACCATACGTCTCGATCCCGTCTATTACAAGGGGAAGACATTTACCGTTAAAGCCAACCGAAACTCGAATGAAAACATCTATGTACAATCGGCGAAGCTGAACGGGAAACCGCTGACGAGGGCATGGTTGCGCCACGACGAAATCGTCAATGGCGGTACGCTCGAATTGGAAATGGGTCCGCAACCCGATAAAAATTGGGGAAAGGACGACCTCCCTCCTTCCCTGTCGGCACCGAAGAAAAAGTAACGATTATCCGTTATCGCCTCATTGAAAAGAAACCAAACCTCTGCGATACGACAATTCGAACTTTCGAAAAACTCCGATCCGCGTTCTTCCGATCGGAGTTTTTGTTATTTTAGCCGTTTCGTTTTATCCTTATGTTTGCCATCGGTATTATCCTTGCGATCGGTATATTCGCTTTTCTGATTTATGCTTCGTTCAACATTTCGTCGGGCATATACCTGCAAACGTTTTCACGAAAGAAAACCGACGCGAAGCAAGTCATGTTAACCTTCGATGACGGACCGCACCCCGTACATACCCCCGCGGTACTCGACATATTAAAAAAATATGAGGTAAAGGCCGCTTTTTTCGTTATCGGAAAAAACATTGCCGGTAACGAAGATATTTTAAAACGAATGCTTGCGGAAGGCCACACAATCGGCAATCATTCCTTTTCGCACGGCAATACGTTTCCGTTGCTCCGTCCTCAAAAAATGGCCGATGATCTCATGCAATGCGAACGAGCCGCGGAAAAGATTATCGGCCAGCGAACAACTTGGTTTCGACCGCCCTTCGGAGTCACCAACCCGTACGTTGCACGAGCCATCAAAATGCGAAATTATCGGGTCGCGGGATGGAGCATTCGTTCATTGGATACGTTGTTCAACGACAAAAATAAACCCGTACGGCGGGTCGTCAAACGGTTAAAGCCCGGAGCAATCATTCTCTTGCACGACAATCGGCCAAATGCCCCGTACATCACGGAACAAATCCTGCTGCAAGCAAAAGAAAAAGGATACGATTTTGCGAATTTCTTCGAACCGACCCAATAAACCGGATCGATACGCGTTATAAACAATTGTAAAATGAGATTCGAAAATATTTTGTATGAACGATTTTCGCAATTTTTTTGTTGATAAAGCATCCGGCAACTTTACATTTTGTTTATGATGTAACATTTTAAAACCGTATTTTTGTTCCAACCAAAATTTTAACGGAAATGTCTTTCGGATATAAAATATTCTATGCTTTCTGTAAACTGATGGCCCTTTTGCCGCTCGGATGTCTTTATTTGATTTCCGATTTTATGTTTCTGATCGCATGTTACGTGGCGCGTTACCGTCGTCGCGTGATATTGGAGAATTTACGTAACTCGTTTCCCGAAAAAACCGATAAGGAACAACGACAAATTGCCCGTAAATTCTATCGCTTTATGTGCGATCTTTTTATCGAAACGCTCAAAGTGATTCATATCAATACAAAAGAAATACGGCGTCGAATCCATTACAGCAATCCCGCCATGTTCGACGATTTATACAAAAAAGGCAAACAAATCTTCTTCGTTACGGGACATTACGGTAACTGGGAATGGTTGGCTACCTTGGAACACAGCATCCCGTACCATCATGCCACATTGTATCAACCGTTGGAAAACAAAATCTTCGACAAGTTTTTTTACGACCTGCGGACAAAATACGGCACCGATGCCATTCCTTCGAATAACGCCCTGCGCGCCATCAATAAATACCGCAACGAAAATCGGTTAACGGCATTATGTTTTCTTTCCGATCAATCGCCGCAAAAAGGCTTAATCAATTATTGGACGACCTTTTTGAATCAAGAAACTCCCGTATATTTGGGCATCGAAAAGTTGGCCAGACGTTATGATACCGCTGTTTTATATTACGAGGTACGACGCGTAAAACGAGGCTATTATGAAGTCGACACCACGTTGATTACGGAAAATGCGTCGGAAACCAAAGATATGGAAATCACCGATAAACATGTGTTGCTGTTGGAACAAACCATTCGCAGAAATCCGCAATACTGGCTGTGGTCGCATCGTCGGTGGAAACACAAACGCGAAAATAATGAGCCGTTAACAACCAAATAATTAACCGGCGGTTGTTGTTGATTGCCGTACACGTTAAATTTTAAATCTTCAATGGATTTTTCGCAAATACCCTCTCCCTGTTACGTTATCGACGAATCGTTGTTGATTCGCAATTTGGAGCTGATCAAAGATGTGGGTCGAAAAGCCGATGTCGACATTATCCTTGCGCTCAAAGGATTTGCCGAATGGAGCGTATTTCCGACAATTAAACCATACGTAAAGGGTGTCGCTGCCAGTTCGATACATGAGGCTCGTTTGGCTTACGAAGAGATGGGTGTTTTGGCGCATACGTATTCGCCCGTTTACACCGATCGCGATTTCGACACCATTTTAAAATACAGTTCGCATGTTACGTTCAATTCGTTGGCGCAATACGAACGTTTTCGCGAACAAGTGCAACGATACGAACGCTCCGTTACCGCATCGTTACGCGTTAATCCCGAATTTTCGCAAATCGGCACGGATCTTTACAATCCCTGTTCGCCCGGGTCACGGCTCGGACTTACCGCAAAAATGCTCGGAAACGGTTTACCGAAGGGCATAACCGGCTTGCATGTGCACGCTTTATGCGAATCGTCGGCCGAAGCGACAGAAAAGCTATTGGAAGCCGTAGAATCAAAATTCGGCCGTTTCTTTTCGCAAATCAAATTACTCAACCTCGGAGGCGGCCATCTGATGACGCGCAAAGGATACGATACGGAACGTTTGATCGGAACGCTTCGAAAATTTCGCGAAAAATACCCGCACATAAAACTCATTCTCGAACCCGGAGCCGCTTTTGTTTGGGAAACGGGTGTTTTGGCGGCAACCGTTGAAGACATCATCGAAAATAACGGTACTCACACGGCTGTTCTCGACGTATCGTTCACAGCCCACATGCCCGATTGCCTCGAAATGCCTTATAAACCGCGAATACGCGGTGCATCCGATCCCGTACCCGACAATCCGACTTGGCGAATCGGCGGTAACAGTTGTTTGGCCGGCGATTTCATGGGCGATTGGTCTTTTGATGAAGAACCGTACATCGGAAAACGCATCATTTTTGAAGACATGATTCATTACACCATGGTGAAAACCACCATGTTCAACGGCGTTCCACATCCATCGATGGGTATATGGAACGATAAAGGTTTTACCTTACTGAGAAGTTTCGGTTACGAGGATTACAAAAACAGACTGTCTTGACGCTTCATCGATCGGATATAAAACTATGGTTGTCCGTTGCAACGGCAATTTTTCTTTCGTTGACGAATATTCATGCACAACGAAAGGATTTCAATTACAAATTCATTGCAAAAATAGTGAATGCCGACAGCGCCGAAGTCGTTAAAGATTGCCACGTTATCAACAAAACCATGATGTTGGGAACGGTAAGCGACGATTACGGCAGTTTTACCATAACGGCCAACTTGAAAGACAGCATCACATTCAGCGCCATCGGGTACGAAAAGTTGGTTATTGCGGTACACGATTCGATGTACACCAACAATCGCGTCATCAAACTGAAACCGATCGCATACGCGCTCGGCGAAGTCAATATCGGGCGTTTGTCGACATACGATCGATTTAAACGAGACGTCATGAACACCGAAATCAAAAAACCCGATTTTAAAATCGATCCCATCAGCAGATTCGAAGTTGCCCCTAACCTATTACCCAATCAAGGAGGCATCAATCTGCCGGGATTGGGTAGTCCGGTTACCTTCTTCTATAATCTTTGGAGCAAAGAAGGGAAACAGCAACGATACTATCTGAGTGTCGTTAACGAAACGGCCGACTACATCGTCATCGGCAACAAATTCAACGGACTGATCGTACGACAACTGACCGGATTAACGGACGACGAGTTGGTGGAGTTCATGGCATACTGCGAGTTTACGAAAAGTTATCTGATGATTGCCGATCAAGGCCAGATCAATAGATCCATTATGCAAAAATATAAGGAATACATCAAAATGAAAGGGAAATGACAACCAAATTCGGATTTGTGTTTTTATGGATCATGCTCTGCATCCCGACGGTTTCCGTCCGGGCATATCGCTTGGAGGTTTCAATCGCGAACGTGAAAAATACGCCCGTTTTTTTGGCCGGATATTACGGTGAACGCGTTTCGGTAATTGATTCCGCACAATTAAGTGCTTCGGGAAAAGCCATTTTTTCGCGTGATCGGGATTTATGCCCCGGTATGTACACGTTGGTGATTCCCGGCAAGTTAACTTACGACTTATTGCTGGACGGCAGCGATCAACAAATGAGCATTGGACTGAATGCGGCAAACGACGCACGAATAACCGGAAATGCGCAAGCATCGGCTTATGCCGAATACCTCGCATGGTTGCGTACGCAACCCGATAACCGACAAATCGTTGAACGACGTAATCGGATGATCGAGCAGCATTCCGACACTTTTCTTGCCGCTTACCTCAAAGCATTGCAGCCTATCGAAACCGATAACTCGACCGAAACGGGTGATCCGGGACAATTAATGAAAACGTACCAAGAACGCCGTCGTCGTTTTTTCGACAACATGGACCTTTCGGATGTTCGCATGCTGCACACTCCCTTATATCACGAAAGAATACAATACTACATCTCAAAATTCGTAACCCAACAACCGGACACGTTGATACATATTTCTTATCGCATGTTGGAACGGGCTTCGGGTAATTACGAAACATTCTTTTACGTATCGGATTTTTTGATCGATTTCAGTTTAAGAAGCAAAATACCAAACATCAACAAGTTGCACAATTTCTTGTTGCGCAACAGAGATATGGTCGGATCATTGGCGTTTTCCAAATTTTCCAAGTCAAAAACCAATTATTTTAAAATTCCGGACGAAAAAACGCTGCAAAACCGATTGGCGAGCATCCCATTGTCGGACCCGGAAGGAAAAACCTTTGATCCGATGCTCGTTAAAAGCAAATATCGAATATTCTATTTTTGGGAACCCGGCTGCATTCGTTGTTCGGCAAACGCATCGAAATGGCAAGCGACATTGAATAAATATCGAAATAAATCTTGTTTCGGGATTGCCGTAAATGTTAAAACCGACGTACAACAGCCGGAAAACAGAATACTGGCTTATGAACCCTTATGCATCAATGTTTCCGCCGGAAACATGTCACAATGCGATTTTATCTTCTTTACGGGATCGTATTCCAAAATTATCGTCACCGACACGAACGGCAACATTCTCGGTCTTTTTGGTTCACCCGCCTCGCTGGATCAATTTATGACGGGAATGTAGTTGTCGCTTAATTTTCCGTCAACCCGCGGAATATTACAAGCCCGTTGACATTACCCAAATCGGGGTCTACCGCACGCTCGGGACAAGCCATGATTCCGAATACGTTTTGTTCTTTATTGCAAACGGCAGCAATATTATCGATCGATCCGTCCGGATTCGAGTCGGAAGTAATTTTTCCGTCTTCGTTGCAGTACCTCAGCAATATTTGTACGTTTTGATGAAATTCGCGCATGGTTTCCTTATCGGCATGAAAACGTCCGTAAGCATGCGCCACGGGCAATTGCAAAACCTGCCCTTTGGAAATCGATTTGGTAAGAGGAGTTGACGTATTATCGGGTCTTACGAAAACATTTTTCCCGACAAACATTCCCGATTGATTGGCCGACAAACTTCCCGGCAACAAACCGGCACGACATAAAATTTGAAATCCGTTGCCGATTCCCAATACAAGACCTTTGTTTGCCGCAAATTTTTTAACGGCTTCAATAATGGGCGATTTTGCGGCAATAACTCCCGGTTCGGGCAGATCTCCGAACGATGCTCCGGCAGGTAATACCACAACATCGACTTGTTGCAAATCGGTGCTTTCGTGCCACAATTCAACAACATCTTGTTCCATGATATAGTGTAGCGCATACACCGCATCGGAAAAACCGGTACTTCCCGGAAAATTAACAACACCAAACTTCATCTTTATTCGATTTTACCGGCAAACCTACATGTTTTCCGTCGGATACGCAAATATTTTTTGATCGACGGTTATGTCGAATACTTATCGACGAAAAACAACCATATTTTTTCGGCAAAACAAATCACATTTGACGAAGAAAAGAATACCTTTACGATCGGAACAACATAAATATCATCAAAATCGAAAAAAAATAAAAAACTCATGCAGCGTTTTCGGATGTTTTTGCATCTATATATCAGAACACAATAAATGGAAGAACGGCAACTGATCGAAGGCTGTATCCGCGGTGACGCACAAGCTCGAAAAATGTTATACGAGCAACATGCTCCCGCAATGATGAGCGTTTGTCTGCGCTATACGGGCAGCAGAGAGACTGCGCGTGATTTACTGCACGACGGGTTTGTTAAGTTGTTCACCGTAATCCGATCGTATTCCGGCACGGGTTCGTTCAACGGCTGGATGAGAAAGATCTTTGTGACAACGGCTCTCGAACATCTGCGCCGCAAAGATGTGTTGCGATACGGCATCGATATCGAAACCGTCGATTTCCGGATGGAAGAATCGAACACATCGATTTTCGAGCAACTTTCGGCCGACGATCTGCTGGCATGTATTGCCGATCTTCCCGATGGGTTCCGAACCGTATTCAATATGCATGCCATAGAAGGTTATTCGCATGCCGAGATTGCCGAAGAACTCGGCATCAAGGAAAGTACATCGCGATCGCAATATGCCAGAGCAAAGCTGTTGTTGCAAAAAGCGATCATAACGAAAATGAAAGACATACCCGATGTCGATCATAAACAAACGATAAAATTGAAAACCGGATAAAGTATCCGAATTGAATCACAAGCAGACAGACAATCATGTCAAACAGCGTAAATTCTTACGACTCGTTGGGTGAACTGTTCCGACAACAATTGGAAAATCACCGATTGCCCGTTGATGATTACGACCAAACGGGAATCGAACAACGATTGGCCAAAAAAAAGAAAGCGGGGATCATCCGATTCGGAATTGCCGGCGCCATGACCGCGGCAGCTTCCGTTACTTTGTTGCTGCTCATGAACGGACCTTCCGTCGATACGCCCGATATCGCGGCGGCAAATAACCCCAAAATAATAACGAACGATGCCGAATATCCGAATAACGAGCATTCTCCGACAACCCCATCCGAACAAATCGCATCAAACGAACGGCCCGTTGAACCGATAAGCGTTTCCAAATTTCCGGAAAGAACAAAATTCGATACTTCCAAAACCGAAACATCTTCCCGGTCCGTTCCGATCGATGAAATACAACATTCCGCATCGGAATCCGTCCCGCAAAATGCCGTTTCTCAAGATTCCGAAGATGTCGAACCGGTTGTAACCGAAATATCCGAAAATATCATTGACGAACCGAAAATTTACGATACGCTTCCCGAAGCGGAAGAACCACCTCAAAAGAAAAGCAACAATCGGTGGTTACTTGCGGCCGCATTCGGTTCGGGCGGCGCCGGAGGTAATCCCGCCGAAAAGCCTACGTTCGACCAAGTTGCAGAATCGGGCAAAAGTGATGCGGCTCGGCTGAATAATGATTATGCAGCTTGGGCGTCATCGAGCATTCAACGATTCAACGGCATGACCGTCGACGACTTTTCCGAAATAAATCACAACGTACCGTTCTCGTTCGGGGTGACCGCACGTAAAAATTTCGGAAAATATTGGGGTTTGGAAAGCGGCTTGATATACACGTATCTTTCGTCAAGCTTCGGCTGGTCAAGTTATGATGTGCGACAACGGTTGCATTACATCGGAATACCGATCAACGTGGCGGTATATCTTTGGAACAACAACCCCAATTGGAAAATTTACCTTTCGGGAGGCCCCATGATCGAAAAAGGACTGAGGGGTGTATACATGCAGAAAAATAAACAAGGCAATTGGACGCATACCACCACGGTGAAAGCATCGCTTGACGGTTTGCAATGGTCGCTCAACAGCGCTTTGGGGGTAAGCTATCGCTTCGATAAAGGATTCGGTATCTATTTCGAACCGCGCCTTTCGTATTATTTCGACAACGATCAACCGTTCAGCATACGCACCGATCGACCGTTATTTTTGGGAATTAATATGGGGTTGAATTATGAATTTTAGGATAAAAATTTCTAAAATAATACTAAGAGACTGTTTAAAATTCTTTTACTTGGTTTAAGTTGCGCCTCTGGCGCGCTGATGCTGAGCTTATTCAACATCCCGAGGCGTTGCCATCGGGCTAAATTAAATTAGCCTTTCAGGCTACTCTTTTACGTATCGGACTAAAAGTCCGGCTTAATTCAGCCCGATGGCAACGCCTCGGGATAGAAAAAACATTCTTAAATTGGCGTCCCGGAGGGACAACTTAAATTTTTAAACAGTTTCTAATGAAAGTAAAATATTTTCTTCTTACCATAATAATAATTTTATTGGTAAACTGCAAAAAAGAATTAAATGAAAAATCATTCGACGGAGAGGCTCCGAAAGGACTTGTCCATTGGAATGTCGGTAAAGTTGAAGGACCAAATAACGGTTTTGTAAATCAAGTTGTAATTCTTGATGTTTATTATCCAACTTCAAGCGGTTGCGATTATGTTTCCCAATTTGTATCGGACAAAAGTAACGGAAATATCATTTTGATAAAAGCTTATGGCGGTACAGTCGAAAATGCTTTATGTACTATGGCTGCAGTTCCAAAAATAATTAACTATGAATTTATTCCTTTAAAAAAAGGTAAATACGTATTAAAATTTATCAACAGAAACGGGACAAAAATAATACATCATTTGACCATCAATTAACTCGATTCAAATAGATCATTGTGATATGCTTTTAAAGCATCCGTGAAAATCATTTAATCAAACAAAACGAACCATTTAAAATAAATCCATCATGAAAAAATTTTTATTTGCATTGTATGTTGGAATGATTGTGTTGTCGGGATGCAGCGACAAAGTAAGCGAAACGATAACGTACAAAATCAACGAGCCCGTTTTCATGTCCACAAAAGAATTCCGCGAATCGGTAATAGTTACGGACGAACCGCAAAGCATTACCAATTACGGAAAAATCTGTTTTTATAACGGTTATCTGTATATTTCGGAAACCGGGAAAGGTATTCATATTATTGACAATCGTAAACCCGATCATCCGCAAATCATCGGGTTTATCGAATTACAGGGTAACGCCGATTTGACCGTTCGCAATGATGTACTCTATGCCGATTCGTACATCGATTTGGTTTGGTTTGATATTGACAACCCCGGTCAACCGAAGCTGAAAGGCCGGTTGGAAAATGTTTTTCCGAGCGCCATTCCCGTCGTCGATAACGAATACGGCATCGAATACAATTATTATTTCGGTAATTACGACGGCAGCAAAGGCGTGATTGTAGGATGGAAGCTTGTATCAAAAACCGAAACCGTAACTTACAATAACGGGTGTTGGGATACGAATGCTCGATCAACGGGCGCCATGTCTTCTGAGGGAAGTGCGTTTTCCGGCAGTTCAAGCGGAAGAACCGCCGGTGTCGGCGTCAACGGTTCCATGTCGCGGTTTGTTCTTTACAAGGATTATCTGTACACGGTCATTAACAACTACATGAGTATTTTCGATTTAAGTAATGCGCAACCGAAAAAAGCCGCAGAAAACATACCGATCGGTTGGAATGTCGAAACCATCTTTAACTATAAAGATCACATGTTTATGGGAACGCCCACGGGAATGGTTATTTATTCGGTTGCCGATCCGCTGAAACCGGAATATGTATGATCCGTATGGCATGTATACGGTTGTGATCCCGTTGTGGTAGAAAACGATATCGCATACGTTACCGTACATTCGGGAAATCTTTGCGGTCAAAACAGCAACGAATTAATCATATACGACGTAAGCGACGTAAAAGATCCCCGACTTATTGTTTCCTACGCCATGACTCGTCCCAAAGGATTGGGTATCGATAACGGAACTTTGTTTCTGTGCGACGACGGTTTGAAAATATTCGACGCTTCCGATCCCCAGATATTATTGGCCCGACGATTAGCGCATTATTCGGGCATGGAAGGATTCGATGTCATTCCGTTTAATCAAGTGCTGATGATGATTGCCGAAGACGGTCTTTATCAATATGATTATACGGATCTGCAAGCCATTAAAAAATTAAGCAAATTGCCCATCAATCAAAAATGAAGTCATGAATCATTTTGAAAATTAATTCATAAAGCCAAAAACGCCGAATGCAATATATTGCATTCGGCGTTTTTAATTCTTAACGTGACAAAAGCGAATTAATCGATACCTTCGGTAATGGTTTGTTTGCTCTTCGAACCCGAGTTTCTGTGATAGAGGGACATCCTCAAGGCCACACACACGTTTACTTCACGCAATTTGTCGGAAACCAACACATTGAATGCATTATTGGAACCAACCCAAAGAGGACCCAATCTTAACCCGATCCCCACATTGAATGCTTTGAATTGATCGTACGTCATGGGAATCGACAATCCCAATCCGGCCATTTCGAGACGCGGCGCAACGTTAATGCTCGTTACGTAATGAGTTCCGACTTTATTTCCTTTCTTTTGACGCAAGGCCATATAAGGATTCACGCCCAAATAGAATGTCCGGTTAATACGCCAATCGGTTTGCAAACTGATGGCGGTCGGAAGAGCCACGCGGTATTGTGTTTGCTTTTGTTGCAATCCGAATAAATTTTCCAAATCTTCCAAATTGGTAATATCATCTTCAAGTATTTCTTGCGGAGCGGGCATATTGAATGACTGCGTCATGCTCGCATTGTATTTCATGGAACCCACGTCGAGAATGGAAAGGCCTATGCGAAACAAATATTTGGATGGTTCGTAACGGTTCCATTTGGATCTGCCGCTGCCCGATTGCGTATAATTTGCATGATCCGGACGATATTCGTACACAAGGCCGAAATCGAATCCTACGCCGAGGTTTTTACCGATCTTAAAGTCATCGAACATTAAACTCGGATCGGTAAAATCTTCAAAATCGTTAAATCCTGCAGGAAAAGCCAATTCCCCTTTAGCCTGCAGTTTCACATAATCGTCGGGATCGACGGAACCAACAGGTGTATCGGAAATAAGCTCGTATCCGGCTTTTTCGATATACATGTATGCGGAAGTAACCGGTTGCAAAAGTTTTACGGTTAACCCGGCTTTCAAGTAATGCTTATCCAAATCGAATATTTCTCTGGCGTACGTGATTCCTGTTTCCGCCCATGCATTGGTACGAAAGGCCAAATCGGAAATGGTGTATTTTTTATTGTTATCCGTAAAGTCACCCGGATCTTCGATAATATCAAACATATTGGGATCAATGCCGTCCACGTTGATCATCCATCGCGCACGAGCAGTGAAACCCAATGCCGATTTTGGTGACAACGGCACCATAAAATTCAATGCTTGAACTTCGGCGCTTATCAAGGCGCGGTGATTGTTGATTCCGGTTAACGGTACCTTGTAATCATCAAAGTTTTCATCGAAATTACCGCCGGTAATAAAGCCTTTTTTTAATCCGTACAAACTGTTACCGACATTAATATCGAGCCCGAAAAACGTCATGTCGAATTTCAAACGCGTATCGGCAATGGAAGCGGGCTGAAGATATACTCCGCCGATACCGGCATGGTTCCATCCCGTAAAAGGCGTATACACTTGTGCATTAGCACTTTTAAAAACAGCAAAACAAATAAATACAATGAATAAACTTCGAGTAAAGAAAAATTTCATATAAAATTAAATATTTGAAAAATTATTTTATACTTTTACGAATATTTGCTTGTTTTTGTTTCAATCGGTAAAAAAAATACACCGAAATAGGTTTTTCTTTGAAAAAGTTCTACTTTTACGCCGTTATTTTAAACGTATGATAACAGACTTAAAGTATTTGCAGCAAATGACCGGGAACAACGGCGAGATGATGAAGGAAATGATTGATTTATTTCTGTCTCAGCTTGTCGAAATGCGTTCGGAACTTAAATTGTTGTACGATAACAAGAATTGGCCGGAATTAAGCAGATCGGCGCATAAAATTAAGTCGTCCGCGCTTGTTATGGGTGTCGAGCCCTTGGCTAAAGAAATGAAAGAGTTGGAGATGTTGGCCAAAGAGGCCAAAAATACGGAAAAATATCCGGAATATATTGTACGTTATAATGCCATTACGGATTCCGTTGAAGCCGAATTAAAAACATTTTTGGCTTCGATGGGTCATTGACACATAAAAAATCAAGATCAATAAATCATTGAAAAAATTATGCTGAAGATTAACACAATTGGAGATATCACCGAAGTACAATTCGACAATATTCAAAAAATAAATGTTTTGATCAGTGAATCCGTAAAAATGAATCTTCAAAAATTATTTGAAAGACCGAACGCAAAAGTTCTGATCAACATGGAGGGTGTTCATTTTCTTGACAGTTCGGGATTTGCTGCTTTTTTATCGGTCTCGAAAACAGCCGGTAAAAACACCGGACAGATTATTTTTTGCAATGTTTGCGATTCGGCGTTGGACCTTTTCAAGGTCTTACAATTGCATACGGTATTCAATATCGTCAACGATTACAAAGAAGCCGTAAAATCGTTTAAATAATAAAGGGAGCCGTTATTCCCGAAAGCAATTTACAAAATTATCGGAAACAATTGCCCTTGTTGGGGTATCGATTGTTTGAAATACGGACAAATATATCTTATGACGTTAAGTCAAAAGACAATACATAAATTATAATAAAGCATACAACAAACCTATCGGATTTTGAAAACCCGACAGGTTTGTTGTATAAAAATCAATCGAACCATAAAAATGAATATCTTTATGGTTTTTCGTCGACATATCGGATGCAACCTGTTTTATCATCCGTAAATAAATGTTATACGTTGGCTGAAAATGAATTCACAAATATTGTACAAGTCTAAAAACCAACATTATATTTATATGAAAAAAATAATCTTATTGACGGGATTGCTTTTAACCTTCGGGATAAAGGAATTTGTATCAGCACAAAACACTCCGTCTTGGGCCAAAGAAACCGCGGAACAAAAAGAAAAACGAATGGCATGTCTTTCAAACAATTCTCTATCCTTGGCAGCGAGATCTGAAAGAATTTCGCTGTATGGAGTGCCAAAGTCGTAAATGTTTT
>JAVBNP010000082.1:0-13032 GCA_031551455.1 Bacteroidales bacterium
CGTTCTCCGGATCGGAAAGTACGGCATCAATCAGCTCCACGATTTCGGGCATCAACGATTCTTTTACGCCGCGAGTGGTAATTGCGGGTGTTCCCAAACGTATCCCCGAAGTTTGAAAAGGTGAACGGGAATCAAACGGCACCATATTTTTATTGGTGGTAATATCGGCTTTAACCAAAGCATTTTCGGCCATTTTACCGGTCAATTCGGGAAAACGCGAACGTAAATCAATCAACATGCTGTGATTGTCCGTTCCGTTTGAAATTACCTTATACCCTTTATCCATCATGGCTCGTGCCATTGCATCGGCATTTTTAATGACTTGCCGAACGTATTCTCCGTAAGCGTCGGTTAAGGCTTCGCCGAACGATACGGCTTTGGCGGCGATTACATGTTCCAACGGTCCGCCCTGTATTCCCGGAAAAACGGCTGAATCGAGCAATTGCGACATCATTTTAATTTCGCCTTTGGGCCCGGTTAAACCCCACGGATTTTCAAAATCTTTACCAATCATGATCATCCCGCCGCGCGGACCGCGCAACGTTTTATGCGTGGTGGTGGTGACGATGTGACAATGCGGAAAAGGATGATTCAGCAAACCTTTGGCAATCAAACCGGCCGGATGTGCAATATCGGCCATCAACAATGCTCCGATTTTATCGGCAATGGAGCGCATACGGGCAAAATCCCAATCGCGCGAATATGCCGATGCTCCGGCAATAATCAGTTTCGGTTTTTCTTGCAAGGCAACGGCTTCCATTTGGTCGTAATCGACCGTCCCCGTCTCCTCTTTCACTTTATATGCCACCGGACGATACAATATTCCCGAAGAATTGACGGGCGAACCATGTGAAAGGTGTCCGCCGTGCGAAAGATCGAATCCCATAAATGTATCGCCGGGTTTGAGGCATGCCAACATCACGGCGGCATTGGCCTGTGCTCCCGAGTGCGGCTGCACGTTAACCCATTCGGCATTAAATAACGCTTTGGCACGATCGATGGCAGTTTGTTCTACTTGATCGATTATTTGACAACCGCCGTAATATCGTCTGCCGGGATATCCTTCGGCATACTTGTTGGTCAAACACGTGCCCATGGCTTGCATCACTTGGTTGCTGACGAAATTTTCGGAAGCGATCAGTTCGATACCCGACAATTGGCGTTCATTCTCTTTATCGATCAAATTGAAAATATGCGTATCTCGGTTCATTTTTTAATTCGTAATTTTTGATTTTTATTGTTTCAAGCGCAAAGGTACGTAAAAAAAGAGCGTCGATGAAATTTCGACGCTCTTTCTTTTGTGTTTTATCATTCAATAGATATCTGCTTTATTCCGCGGCTTTAAGGCTCATGTCGAGACTTTTTATTTGATGCGTCAATGCGCCCACCGAAATATAATCGACTCCGCACAGCGCATAATCGCGAATATTATCCAAATTGATGTTTCCGGACGATTCCACTTCGTAATGACCGTTAATGATCTCCACAGCTTTCCGCGTCGTCTCGATATCAAAGTTGTCGAGCATAATGCGATGTATCCTGTTATGTTTAACGATACGTTCCACATCATCCAAATTACGCGCTTCAATTTCTATTTTCAACATTTTACCTCGTTTTTGGAGGTAATGATTCACAGCGTCAATGGCTTTTTCGATTCCGCCGGCAAAATCGATATGATTGTCTTTGATCAAAATCATGTCGAACAAACCCGTACGGTGATTTTCTCCGCCTCCGATACGTACGGCCTCCTTGTCGAGCAAACGCATTCCCGGTGTCGTCTTACGCGTATCCAACAATTTGGTGGACGTTCCGGCCAACTTTTCGACATATTGTCGGGTTTGCGTGGCTATTCCGCTCATATGTTGCATGAGGTTAAGCACCAAGCGTTCGCATTGCAATATGGAAAGTATACGTCCCTCCACCGTAAAGACAACGTCGCCCGGAAAGACTTTGGTTCCGTCTTGTATAAAAACGACCGTGCGCAAAAACGGATCGAAACGATGAAATGCTTGTTGTGCAACTTCAACTCCCGCCACGATTCCGCTTTCCTTAATCAAAAGTTTCGCCTTGCCTTCGTTCATCGACGGAATGCAGGCTATCGACGTATGATCTCCATCGCCGATATCTTCCTTAAATGCACTGTCTATAAATGCATTGAAATAGTTTAAGTCAATCATTGCTTTCCATTCTCATTTGGTGGATACATTGATCTTTCATGTATATGTATATACGATAGATGCCTTTACTTGTGTATAACTGTCCTATATAATATTGCGTATTGTCTTTGTTATTGGTATGCAGATGTTTATACTTGAAGTTTCCCGAACCGTTGTTATCAAAAAAGTTCTTCAGAATTTGTTCGGCTTGCGATTTTCCGTATACCCCTTGACTTGAACTGAATATTAACTCAACCGAAGAATTAAAATGTTTACCGATGTTTTTAGCATCTCCGTTTTCCAACGCCTGCACAATCTCATTGGGCAAATCAACCGCTTCGACCGGCTTCGTTCCCAAGCAAATACACAATAAACCCGTAATTATGATTTTTTTGTACATCATTCCTGTTTCAATAATCCGAATAAAATGCCCCGGATGTCTTTAATGTGTTTTAATCTGACGGATAGAATAATATATTTACACTAATACTTATGCTTCTTCCTCAAAAATTGAACCAAAGTTAAAACAATCATACAAACCATCATTTACCGTTTACGTAAAAATGCAATAAAGGGTTACTTTTTATCTCGGATATTGTTTCTTTGATGTCGGACTTTTCGGCATGCGGCAAAAATAATTTTTCGGTTTGACATTTTTTATATCTTTGCACCCGCAAAACGGGTTGTTAGCTCAGTTGGTTTAGAGCATTACCTTGACAGGGTAGGGGTCAACGGTTCGAATCCGCTACAACCCACAAAAAAGGGTAAAGTTTCCTAGAAAACTTTACCCTTTTATATTTTACGCCTTCTCGAGTATTTTACCGGCAATAAAACTTATCCGAAACAATAAATTTTACGGGCAATGAATAACCCCAGGGCAGAGCCCCGAGGTATCAAGACCAAAGGTTTTTTTTTGTTTCCGACCCAGAGGGTCGGGGTATTAAACCACTTTTATGAATAAAATTCGATTGTGTACCGAAAGGCGTAAAAAGGCAAAAACAAATGCGAATATCAATATGTAGATGCTTGAATATATCTATTCGCGACACTTCGTTTTCAAATTAACATATTAACAATAAGTTAATTACATAAAATATTATTCAATCAATCGCAGGAATTCGACAAAGTCGCACGATTTTGTATTTTACGAATATCTTTTGAGATTATCTTCAATACGGTTTCACGTAATTTATGTGAATTATAGTGCTTATAAACAAATAAATAGCCATTATTTATCCATCAATCATTTAAATAAGTTTGTTTTAACCGAACAGTGTATATGATACTTATTGCAACTCCACAGCCCAAACATTAACGGTGCGAAGTATATTTGATATATCATCATGACACATTCCGTCGCACTCTATTCTCAAGACTTTTTCCCAATCTTCAAGGTCGACATTCCAACACTTGATGCCGGGGTAATTGTCCAAAATTTCGGCAATGCGTTTAACGTCTCGCCTTTTGTCCAATGATGTTCTGAAAATCAATATATTATCATTTTTCATAACGTAAATTCTTCGATCACAGCCTCACCGCATCTTTCAACGCTTTATATCCGGAAGCGGCGGCTTTTAATGTTTCTCCGTTTTTAAGATAAACGCGATAACTTTCCTTTTCGTACAATTCGATTTTCGATACTTCATCTACATTAACGATATACGAGCGATGAATGCGAATAAATTGTTGCGGCGGAAGATTTTCTTCGAAATACTTCATGGTTTTTTCTTTCAAAAACACGTTTTTTCCGGTATGTAACTTCACGTAATCGCCGTCAGCCTCAATGTAATCGATATTGTCAATCAAAACGACATGTATCTGTTTTCGATCTTTAACAGCCACTCTGGTCAATGTTCCCGGTTGTCCGGCACCGACATTCCCGAACATTTGAGGATTCGCTTGCACGACTGCTCCCGAATTAATTCGTGCCAAAGCTTTTTGTACGGCGGCATCAAACCGTTCCTTCGAATACGGTTTCAATAAATAATCCACCGCATTCAACTCGAAAGCTCGTACAGCATATTGATCGTAAGCCGTCGAAAAGATGATTTCGGGCGGATTATCCATCAATTCCAACATCTCAAATCCGGTTAATTTGGGCATCTGAATATCCAAAAAAATAAGATCGGGGGCTTGTTCTCTAATGATTTTCATGGCATCGAAACCGTTATCGGCTTCGCCCGCAATTTCCGTTTCGGGATACGATTGCAGATAATGTCTGATTAAATCACGTGCAGGGGCTTCGTCATCAATAATTACAATGCGTACCATTTTATATTTTCGATTTTTAATTTATCTTTTACTTCAATCGACAAAGCATAATAATTTATAAATAATTAACTTATCATTATTCAATCATCAAATGACAAGGGTATTTTCAGCAGGGCGATAAATTTTCCGTCATCTGCTTTAGTATACAATGTTGCCGAATTTCCGTACAATAAATGCAGTCGTTCGCGGATATTTTTTAATCCCGTTCCCGAGCCTTTTTTTGGCGAAATACTTTCTTTGTCGAAATCATTGTTCAGTTCAATATTCAAATATTGCGCGTCTTTGGTTATTTTCAACATGATACGCACGGTTTGCAAGCTCTCGTACACACCGTGTTTAACGGCATTTTCCAACAAGGGTTGCAGCAACATGGCGGGAATTCGAACGGGTAAACAATCCGGATCGATTTCGGACTCGTAAATCAACTTATCACCGAAGCGCAGTTTCTCGACAGACAAATAACGCGCGATGTTTTCCGTTTCGTCTGCCACGCATGAATACGTGTGATTGACGGACAACACGGAATATCGCAGATAATCGGACAGGGCGACCAGCATTTTTTGCGCTTGTTCCGGATTCACGATAATCAACGAATTGATCGAGTTCAATCCGTTGAACAGGAAATGCGGATTAATTTGCGATCTCAGCAAGTTTAATTCACCGTCTTTGACTAATTGATTTAAACGGATCTCGTTGGCTGCTTTTTCGTTTAACCGCTCCACGTACAGGTATAAATAATAGGTCAAAACGGTCACCGCATAAAAAAACAATCCTTCAATCGCTTTCCATCCGAGGGATGTTTTTAAATAGAGCAAAAAATCCGCGTTGTCCGAAACCATCGATTGCATGACCCGATAATCGATCATCAAGCAAATGAAAATAACGACACTTGAGAGGATCAAATGCACCGGAATACCGGAATACCGGGTTTTGTGTTTTCGATCATTGAACCGTACGGGATACCATAACGGAATGAGACAACAGGCAAAAAGAAAAGCGAATATCAGGGAATCGATCAACAGGTATTCGAAAGGTAAACCGTTAATGAAGTATGCGTTGAGCGTTTGAACAATCACAATGACTGTCCAAATGCTTGCATACAACATTCTCGATCGGTAATTTCGCAATATCGGATTTGTATTCATCATCTTCTCGTTGCAACGGGGACAAATGCTCCTTCGGGACATGCTTTCACGCATTTCAAACAACCGATGCACTCATCGGCGCGACGTATGACCACATGTTTATGCCAAAGAAAGCTGACTTTCGCAATGACTTCGGGACATTTTTCGAGGCATTTCCAACAAGCTTTACATCGATGAACGTTGAACGTTACGAACGGTGTTTGGCTGCCGGGACGCTCAATACGTGTCATGTGCCGATTTGTCTTTACATTTGATCTCGCCGCCGCCGAAAACGGAGTTTGCTTCAACGATCAAGATACTTTTCTCGTCTATTTCGAAACCGGGTTTCGGACGATGATCTTCGAACCGACCAAACACCTGCGTTTGTTTTATTTGGACATTCCATTCGACGGGAACGTAAAGCACAACACCGCCGAATATCGAATTAAGTTCCAAGTAATGAACTCCTTCAGCCAATCGGGAATCGGATAAGTCCAACTCGATGCCGCCAAATACGCAATTGATTTCACCACCGTTGAAGTTCTTGATATCCGGTTTTTCTTTACCGCCGCCGAAAATGCAATTCCGTTCGATGTATCCCGATTCATTGCCGTGATTTTCCCGATAACGATTTCGACGTCCCTTATGCCGACCTTCGCGATATGTCGATTCGAAATGAAACCCGGAATAATCGCCGTTGTATGACCGAAAAAATCGGCGGCCGAAAACGGCTTTACACAGAATAATAACACCAATGATAACCAACGCTATAGCCCAACCGCTGTGAGATATGAAAACCAATTGTTCGATACCCAATTTCGGTAATAGAAAAAATCCGCCCAACGCCATCAGAACGATTCCGAAAAACCATCCGTGACGCGAGAAAAGATTGATAAACCCGATGGCAACCAACAACATCGGCCACGAAAAAATAATCGTTTTATATGCCAACGGCAAAGCGCCCGCATTAAAGGCAACCAATAATGCACCCGCCGCCACAAACAACAATCCGCAAATTATTGTTTTGATTTTTATTCCGTTACGCTTCATCTTAAAAAATTTAAATTGTTCAATAAATGATGGTGCAAAAATGCATCGGTTGATCCCGGTTTAAAACGGTTATTCCGTAAAATCGGGGCAATATCCGATGAATGCCCGATTTTACACGACGAAAAACGACAGATATCGAAAAGTATTTTTTTATCGACATTTTTACATGCAATATTCGCTCATTAAATGTTATAATCATTTCATTTTTACGAGATTTTAATACAAATATATCGGTTATTCGTTATCGAAAATTATTCAGATTTATTCGTTTATTTTATCATAAATTAAAAATTTGAACGTCAAATAAATAATAAAATGATTTGCCGGTTAAAATAAATCACACCGCACATAATTTGCATCTTTGAAATTTCATTGGTACTTTTGATCTTAACGAAAAATTACCAAATAAATGATTCATACGTTTAAAAGATAAAGCAAAGATGAAAAAACTCATTCCGCTAATTTTATCGTCGGCTCTTTTTATCGGAGCATTGCATGCGCAAACATCGAATGATACCGTAAAAAAGGAAGGATACATATTTACCGTTGTTAAGGAAAATTCGTATACTTCGGTTAAAAATCAAAACAAATCGGGTACTTGCTGGTGTTTTTCCACATTGGCATTCTTCGAGTCGGAATTGTTGAGAACCGGAAAGGGCGAATACGACTTGTCGGAAATGTTTGTCGTGCGAAACACCTATTTCGAGAAAACGGAAAAATACGTTCGTTTCCACGGAAACATGAACTACGGCGCCGGCGGAGCGGCGCATGACGTTCCCGCAATGATCAAAAAATACGGTATTGTTCCGGAAGAAGTATATAAGGGGCTGGAATACGGCGAAGGCAAACATGTTCATTCCGAATTGGACAACGTATTGACCGGCGTGGCGAAAACGATTGCCAACGAAAAGAAACCTTCCACGGCGTGGAAAAAAGCCGTTAACGGAATTTTGGACGCTTATTTGGGCGTTGTGCCGAAAGAGTTTACGTACAAAAATAAGAAATACACGCCCGTTTCGTTTGCTCAATCGTTGGGTTTGAATTGGGACGATTACATCGTAATAGTATCGTTTACGCATCATCCTTTTTACGAACAATTTTTGTTGGAAGTCCCCGACAATTGGATGTTCGAAAAAATATACAACGTTCCGCTCGACGAAATGATGCAAATCATTGACGATGCCATCGCGAGCGGTTATACCGTTGCATGGGGCGCCGATGTGAGCGAAAAAGGATTTTCCAGAGTCAACGGCGTAGCCGTGGTACCCGACGAAAACAAACCCGATTTGCGGGGTACCGAACAGGAACGTTGGGAGAAACTTTCCGAAAAAGAAAAAGCCGCGGAATTATACACGTTTGAAGAACCTTTAAAGGAAAAAACAATCACGCAAGAAATGCGACAGGCGGCGTTTGACAATTTCGAAACAACCGATGATCACGGAATGCAAATCGTGGGAACGGCCAAAGATCAAAACGGTACGAAATATTACATTGTTAAAAACTCGTGGGGAACCGATCATCTCAGAAAAGGCATTTTCTATGCGTCGGAGGCTTTTGTTCGCTACAAAACAATAGATATTCTCGTCAATAAAAATTGTTTGAACAAAAATATAAAGGCAAAACTGAAACTTTAATACGGCTATAATAAATATCAACATTTCAAAACATTAACATACATATGAAAAAGAATAGAAAAAACGAGCGATTGGTGATCGAACTCAAAAGAAAGGGAATATTAAGTCTTTTTCTCTTTTTGGTATTTGTTGCCTCTTCTTGGGCGCAGGCAAGGTATAAAATTAACGGCGAGCAAAACGTTACGTCGTGGATCTCCACGCATTTTGCCAAAGGCAAAGTTCCTCCGTTTTCTTTTGTTTACGGCGGAAAACACTCTTCGGAGTTGATCAAAAAATGGGCCTTCACATCCAAGCGGGAATCGGACGACAACAAAATGGTAAAATATCTGTTTACTTGGCGCGACCCGGCTACCGGATTGCTTACAGAATGCAGCGTTAAAGGATTCAAAGAGTTTCAAACCGTGGAATGGGTGATCAATTTCACCAACACTTCAAGTAAAAATACTCCGATTTTACGGGAAGTGAAGGCGATTGATTATATTGCGGAATATCCGACGGCGGAAGTATGTAATGTATTGCATATTGAAGGCACTCATTTTGCGGGAACAAGAGCCGATTTTCGCCCGCATCTTACCCCCATAGAAGCCGATAAACCGCTCCAACTGTATCCCGATTTGATCCAAGGACGCTCGTCGGACGAGGGATGCTCTCCTTTTTTCAATATTATTTGGGGAGGCAAACAAGGCATTGTTGCAGCGCTCGGATGGACGGGTACTTGGGTTGCCGATTTTTCCAAAACGGATTCCAAAAGCGTCGGGCTGGCCGGCGGGATGAAGTTTATGAATCTGACCCTTTATCCGGGAGAGACCATTCGAACACCGAGCGTATGTTTGCTTTTTTGGAAAGGAGAAGACTTGATGACGGGGCAAAACAAGTTTCGTCGTTTTGTATTGGCCCACCATTCGCGAACGATCGACGGTAAATTTGCCGAATATCCCATATCTGTTTCCTTTAGCGGCAGCGATCCCACACCATGTACCGAAAACTGCTGTTCTACGGAAGATTATCTTTTGGCGTTGATTAACCGACACAAAATGTTCGGCGTTATTCCGGAAGTTTTTTGGCTCGATGCCGGTTGGTACAAAGGATGCGGATTTTATGAAGGAGGGTATGCATGGCAAAACGTGGGCTCATGGGTGCCCGATCCCGTACGATATCCGAACGGATTGAAACCGGTTGCCGATGCCGCACATGCTTTGGGGTCAAAATTTTTGCTATGGTTCGAAATCGAACGCGTCAATCCGGATAGTAAACTGGCGTTGGAACATCCCGAATTTATGAGTCACCGTCCCGATAGAGGTTATTTCCTGTATGATTTCGGAAATCCCAAAGCCGTGGAGTACATCTCGCAATATGTAGGAGACTTTATCGAAACCACCGGTATCGACGTTTATCGTCAAGACGCCTGTATTTATCCCGCTTACTGGTGGCGGGCCAACGATACGATTGATCGAAAGCATCCGTCCGATCGTATCGGAATCAGCGAAATACGTCACATTGAAGGGCTTTATCGATATTGGGACAATTTGTTGAAACGTTTCCCGAAACTGTTGATCGACAATTGTGCCGGCGGAGGGGCCCGGCTGGATCTGGAAATGATCTCCCGCTCGGCTTCGTTGTGGAGAAGCGATTATCAACCCGGAGAACCGAACGGTTATCAATGTCACGCTTACGGGCTCAATATGTTTCTTCCCATTCACGGGACAGGGACTTTTTCAACGGATAAATATCATTACAGATCGAGTCTTTCCGCAGCAACCGTTTTCTCGCATAAAGTCACTCGTTCCGATGTTTCCGTACCCGACATGAAAAATGTATTGGAACAATTTAAAAAATACCGTCCGTATTACTATGAAGATTATTATCCCTTGACGGGATTCAACGATCTCACCGGCGATGATGTTTGGTTGGCGTATCAGCTCAACAGACCTTCCGACGATACCGGAATCGTGTTGGCTTTCCGACGACCGAAAGCCGTCACCAATACGATCAGCGTCTCATTGAAAGGACTCAAACCCAATCAAAAATATGCGCTCTACGATGAAGATACCGATAAAACGGTTGTTAAAACGGGTGCGGAGTTGGCAGCGGGCCTTACGCTTAAATCGGATCCGGCGCCCGGTTCACTGTTTTTGTATTATAAGGCGGTTGATTAACAGTCGATCCGATTCGGGTACAGGTTTTAAAAACTTGATAGATCTTACATTCATGCAAATCCTATCGGGTTTTGAAAACCCGATAGGATATTCATTACGCAAAAGTCTTGCGACAATTTGAAACGTACCATTTTTGAGTATAAATTTGCGGTTATTGATCAAACCTTATCTCTAATGAAAAACATTTTCATCTGTTCGTTTTTGCTTATGGTATTTTCACTTACGGGCATATCGGCCCAAACAAAGGTAATTGCTCATCGCGGTTATTGGGATTGCGAAGGCTCCGCGCAAAATTCGATTGCCTCGTTGAAAAAAGCCCAAGAATTAAAAATTTACGGTTCGGAATTCGATGTTTGGGGCACCGCCGACGGAATACTCGTGGTAAACCATGATGCCGAAATCGACGATTTAACGATCGAAGACACTACTTACGCCCGATTAAAAGACATTCGTTTGAAAAACGGCGAAAAATTATCCGGGTTGGATGCGTACCTCCGTCAAGGAAAGAAGGATAAGAAAACCAAATTGGTTTTGGAAATCAAACCGCATAAAAGCAAGGAAAAAGAAGACGAAGTGACGGCTGCCGTCATAAAAGCCGTACAAAAAGCCGGAGTGAAGAAACAAACGGAATATATTTCCTTCAGTATGAACATTTGCAAAGAATTGCTGCGGCTCGATCCCGAAGCCGAAGTAGCGTACTTGAACGGCGATTTGAGTCCGGCGGAACTGAAAAAAATGAATATCGGCGGAATCGATTATCACTATACGGTTCTGCAAAAGAATAAAAATTGGATCGACGAAGCGCATGAAGCGGGAATGACGGTCAATGTATGGACGGTGAACGACGAGGCGACCATGCGCGAAATGGCGGAAGCCGGCGTGGATTTTATCACCACCGACAAGCCGACAACGGCTCAAAAAATAGTATCCGGGCAATGATGACGTGAAAACATTCGTCCATAATAAAGTGTATTTTTAATCGCACTTCTTGAAATATCGCAATAACTTCAAACCATTAATACCAATAAACTTATGTGCAGAAAATCATTCTTTTTCACTATCGTTTGCATGATCGCTTTTTTGAGCATGCAATGTTCTTCTTCGCCCGAGATAAAACCCGTTCATCCCGAAAAATGGCCGGAAATAAAAGCGTATATTCAAAAAAGTTGGCCCGATTTTACGGAAAAAGATCCCGTAATGCCGAAACCTTATTTATACGGGCTGAATCCCGGAACGCTTTATTACTGGGATGTTTATTTTCATAACGAAGGATTGATGCGATGCGGTTATTGGGATATCGCCCAAGGAAACTTGGATTGCATGATTTTCGAAATCGATTCGATCGGATTTATCCCCACGGCCTTACATTGGGGAAGAAATCGAAGTCAAACGCCGTTTTTCTCGCACAGCGTGCGTCGTTATTACAAGATGAACCCCGCCAAAGACAAAGAGTGGTTAATGAAAGCCTACAAAGCGGTATTGAAAGAATACGAATTTTGGACCAACGAAAACGGGAACATGATCGAAGATCACAGAACACCGATCGCGGGCTTGCAACGTTATTCGCATTGCGCCGACAGCGCGGAATTGATCAGTTTTTACGATCGGGTATTGTTCCATCGTTTTCGCGGATTATCGCGGGAAGATCCCGTGGAGAAAAAACTCGATATGGCCGATCAACTCATGGCCGAAAGCGAGTGTCAAGACTTCACGCCGCGATTTAACGGACGCATCAAAAATTTCATTCCGATCTGCTTGAACAGTTATCTGGTGGGTTACGAAAACGATATCGCTTTCTACGAAAAAGAGTTGGGCATCTCTCCCACCCGCGACTGGAAAAAGATGGCGCGCGACCGTGCGGCGCTCATCGAAAAATATTGTTGGAGCGAGGAACGCGGTCTTTACTTGGACTACGACTTTGTGAACAAACGCCACTCCGATGTGGCCGCCATGGCGGGAATCATGCCGTTGTTCTTCAAATTTGCCTCTAAGGAACATGCCAAAAAATATCGGGATAATCTACCAATGTTCGACAGCGACGGCGGGTTGGTTTCGAGCGAAATATGCCCCGGCTGCGAAGTATACCAATACGGATACACCGCCGTTTGGCCGAATGTTCAGCAATTGGCTATCGAATCGATGAATGCGTACGGGTTTCGCAAAGAAGCCCGTAACATCGCCATGAAATGGCTCAACACGGCAACCCGCAATTGGGTCGATCCGCAACCCGCCACTTATCCCCCGTTCAAATACGGCGACGGAACTCGTCATCCCGGTTTTCTATACGAAAAATACACGCGCGACGGAAACATCAACGATACAGAATACCCGTGCAGTCACATGCTGGGTTGGGCCGGTACGGTTTTCTTAATTGCTTTGGAAACCATCGAAAAATAAAATCGCAAATACCAAATAACCTCAAACCATGAATTTATCGAATATTTTTCGTTCCGCGCTGATCGTCGCAACGGTTTTAACCGCTTTCCGATGCGCTTCGACTCCCGAAGTGAAACCGCTCTATCCCGAAAAGTGGCCCGAAATAGAAGCCTACATCAAAAAAACATGGCCCGAATTTACGGAAACCAAAGCGCCGCTGCCGAAACCGTATCTTTACGGACTTAATCCCGGAACGCTCTATTAT
>JAVBNP010000080.1:0-13408 GCA_031551455.1 Bacteroidales bacterium
TTTCGTTTTTTGGAAACGGGGAAAACATACCGTGCCGAAATCGTTAAAGACGGAATTAATGCCGATCTTCGAGCTATCGATTATAAAAAGGAATTCAAAATCGTGCGAAAAGGAGACAAGCTCGATGTCGATTTGGCTTCCGGAGGCGGTTGGATAGCACGAATTACGGAAAATTGATTTTAGGCATAGGCATATCTTTGATTCATGATAAATACAAATTCTATTCGCATGAAAAACACTATTTTGTTTCTGCTCGTATTGTTTGGCTGCTGCCGGATGTCGATTGCCGCCGAAGTAAGCATATTGTCGCCCGACAAATCGCTGACCGTAACCGTTTCCGTCGATAAAACCGTTTCGTTTAAGCTTGTTTCCGCTTCGGGCGAAATCATGACGGTAAAAAATATCCGTTTGGAGACTGATCGAGGATTTATTCCCGCGGAAAATGCCGGTATTCGCAACGTGAAAAAAACATCCGTCAACAATGTCGTGAAACCCGTCATTAAGGAAAAACGGGCGGAAATTCCCGAAATATACAACGAAGCAACGATTGAGTTGAAGGATAAAACCAAGATTCTGTTCCGCGTATACAACGACGGTATTGCTTATCGCTTAGTATTGGGACTTCCGGGCGAAATTACGGTTACCGCCGATCGCGCCGATTTTCTTTTTTCCGACGAATCGATACTTACCTTTCAGCGGGACAGCAATATCAACAGTTCGTACGAAGAACCGTACGTCACCGAAAAAATCGGGAAATTGGCCGATAACGTCATGGGTAACCTGCCCGCATTGGTGCGTAATCCTTCGGGATATAATGTTTTGCTTTTGGAAGCCGACATCAAAGATTATCCGTGTATGTGGATCAAAAAGTCGGGAACGGGATTGGCCTCTTTTCATTGGAACACTCCCGTGGCATACAATGACACGGCTATTACGCTGTGGCGAACCCAAGTAACGAAGACGGGAAATTATATTGTCCGAACGAACGCAACGAAAAACCTTCCGTGGAAAGTTTTTGCGGTTGCAAAGAAAGATATCGATTTATTGAATAATCAATTGGTGTATCTGTTAGGCGAAGAATGCAAGATCAAAGAAACTTCATGGATCAAGCCCGGGTGGGTTACATTCGACTGGTGGGCGCGTCGCGGATTGTACGGCGTTGATTTCAAAGCGGGTGTTAACACGGAAACGGCCAAATACATGATTGATTTTGCATCGGAATTCGGTATTCGCTACTTTCTGTTCGACGAAGGTTGGACGTTGGGAGAAGACCTAACGAAAACCGTTGCGGGCTTGGACATACCGGAAGTTGTTCGTTACGCGAAAACAAAGAATGTGGACGTGCTGCTTTGGGTGGTTTATTGTCTTTTCGACAAACAAATGGAACCGGCGCTCAAGAAATTTGAGGAATGGGGCATCAAAGGCGTAAAAATCGATTTCATGAATCGTACGGATCAAGACGCCGTTAATTTTTATTGGAGAGCAGCCGAGCAATGCGCGAAGCATAAAATGGTGATCGATTTTCACGGAGCGTACAGTCCCGACGGTTTACGACGCGCTTATCCCAACGTGTTGACGCGGGAAGCGTTGATCGAATTCGAATATAACGGTTGGACCAATTACGACACGCCCGATCATCATTGTACGTTGCCTTTTGTTCGAGGCGTTGCGGGGCCGATGGATTATATCCCCGGAACGATGATCAACTCCGCAAAAAACGATTTTTGCCCTAATGGCGATACGCCTCCGGGACAAGGAACCCGAGCACATTCGATCGCTATGGCCGTCATCGTCGAAAGCCCCATGCAAATGTTGCCCGATGCGCAATCCGATTATTATCGCGAGCGCGAGTGTACCGAGTTTTTGACGAAAATACCGACGGAATGGGACGAAATCGTTCCGTTGGACGGAAAAGTCGGCGATTACGTCGCGTTGGCTCGCCGAAAAGACAACGTTTGGTATGTTGCGGCAATTACGGACTGGGATCCCCGAAATATGATTCTCGATTTTCGTTTTTTGGAAACAGGAAAAACATACCGTGCCGAAATCATCAAGGATGGAGTTAATGCCGATCTTCGAGCAATCGATTATAAAAAAGAAACCAAAACCGTACGAAAAGGAGACAAGCTTAACGTCGATTTGGCTTCCGGAGGCGGTTGGATCGCGAGAATCACGGAAAATTGATTCGTATGTTGTCGAAACTTGGGATATGTTGATTTCCGGCAAACTTAAATTTATTCGCATGAAAAACACTATTTTGCTTCTGTTGGTATTTTTCGGTTATTGCCGCATCGCAACGGCAGCCGAAGTTAATATTTTGTCGCCCGACAAATCCTTGACATTGACCGTTTCCGTCGACAAAAATGTTTCGTTTAAACTCGTTTTCGCTTCGGGCGAGATCATGGCCGTAAAAAATATTTACATGGAAACCGATCGCGGTCGCATCCCCGCGGAAAGTACCGGTATCCGCAACGTAAAAAAGATATCCGTCAACAAAGTCGTTAAGCCCGTCATTAAAGAAAAACGCGCGGAAATCCCCGAGGTATACAATGAAGCCGTGGTTGAATTGAAAGACAAGACCAAAATTCTGTTTCGCGTATACAACGACGGTGTTGCTTATCGTTTTGTGTTGACGCTTCCGGGCGAAATCACGATTACCGCCGATCGCGCCGATTTCCTTTTCGGCGCCGAATCGACGCTTGTTTTTCAAAGAGACAGTGACGTCAACAGTCCGTATGAAAATCCGTACGTTACCGAAAAAATCGGAAAGTTGAACGACGGCGTCATGGGAAATTTACCCGCATTGGTCAAAACCGCGACGGGATGTAACGTGGTATTATTGGAAGCCGATACTAAGGATTATCCGTGCATGTGGATCAAAAAATCGGGAACGGGATTGACCTCTCATTATTGGAATAATCCCGTTAAATTTGACAAAACGGCTCATCCTTTGTGGCCCAAAAAGGTAGCCGAAACGGGAAACGTTATGGCGCGAACGTCGGCGACGAGAGAATTTCCGTGGAAAGCATTTGCCGTCGCGAAAAACGACATCGAATTATTGAATAATCAATTGGTGTATCTGTTGGGCGAAGAATGCAACATCAAAGATCCGTCGTGGATCAAGTCGGGCTGGGTTACCTTCGATTGGTGGGCGCGTCGCGGATTGTACGGTATCGATTTCAAAGCGGGCGTTAACACGGAAACAGCCAAATACATGATTGACTTTGCGGCGGAATTCGGGCTCCGTTATTTCCTGTTCGACGACGGTTGGTCGGCGAGCCGCGATATGACGAAAGTCGTTGCCGAAGTGGACATGCCCGAAGTGGTGCGTTACGCGCGTTCCAAAAACGTGGACGTAATGCTTTGGGTACCTTACGGTCTTTTTGAAGATCAACTGGAAAAGGCGCTCGATCAATACGCGAAATGGGGTATCAAAGGCGTGAAAATCGATTTCATGAATCGTTCCGATCAAAATGCCGTCAATTTTTATTGGAAAGCGGCCGAGGAATGCGCCAAACGTAAAATGGTGATCGATTTTCACGGATGTTATCGTCCGGACGGTTTACGACGCGCTTATCCCAATATATTGACGCGGGAGGCGTTGATCGAATTCGAATATAACGGCTGGACAAATTCCGACACGCCCGATCATCATTGCACATTACCTTTCATCCGCGGCGTTGCGGGGCCGATGGATTATATTCCCGGTACGATGATCAACGCCGCAAAAAACGATTTTTGCCCCAATGGCGATACGCCTCCGGGACAAGGAACCCGAGCACATTCGATCGCTATGGCCGTCATCGTCGAAAGTCCGATGCAGATGTTGTCCGATGCGCAATCCGATTATTACCGCGAACGCGAGTGTACCGAGTTTTTGACGAAAATACCGACGGAATGGGACGAAATCGTCCCGTTGGACGGGAAAGTCGGTGATTACGTCACGTTGGCTCGCCGAAAAGACAACGTTTGGTATGTTGCGGCGATTACGGATTGGGATCCTCGAACGATGATTCTCGATTTTCGTTTTTTGGAAACGGGGAAAACATACCGTGCCGAAATCGTTAAAGACGGAATTAACGCCGATCTTCGAGCAATCGATTATAAAAAAGAGATCAAAACCGTACGAAAAGGAGATAAGCTTAATGTCGATTTAGCCTCCGGCGGCGGTTGGATAGCGAGAATCACGGAAAATTGATTCGTATGTTGTCGAAATTCGGGACATGTTGACTCCCGACAAACCAAAATTCCGATTTCATGAAAAACACTATTTGGCTTTTGCTCGTATTTTTCGGATGTTGCCTAATGGCAACGGCCGCAGAGGTTAATATATTGTCGCCCGATAAATCGTTAACGCTGATTGTTTCCGTTGACAACAGCGTATCGTTTAAGCTCCGCTCCGCTTCGGGTGAGATCATGGCTGCGAAAAACATTTACATGGAAACCGATCGAGGTCGTATTCCCGCGGAAAATGTCGATATCCGTAACGTAAAAAAAACATCCGTCAACAAAGTCGTTAAGCCCGTCATTAAGGAAAAACGCGCGGAAATTCCCGACGTATACAATGAAGCCCTCATTGAATTAAAAGACAAAACCAAAATCCGATTCCGCGTATACAACGACGGCGTCGCTTATCGTTTTGTGTTGGCGCTTCCGGACGAAATTACGATTACCACCGATCATACCGATTTTCTTTTCGATACCGAATCGACAATTATTTTTCAGAGAGACAGCAATGTCAACAGTCCGTATGAAAAACCGTATGTTACCCGAAAAATCGGAGCGTTAAACGACGGCGTCATGGGAAATTTGCCCGCATTGGTCAAAACCCCGACGGGATATGATGTGGCGCTTCTGGAAGCCGATACCAAAGATTATCCGTGTATGTGGATCAAAAAATCGGGAACGGGATTGACTTCGCATTATTGGAATAATCCCGTCAAATTCGACGATAAATTCCATCACTCGTGGCCCAAAAAAGTGGCCGAAACGGGAAATATCTTGGCGCAAACGTCGGCAACAAGAGATTTTCCGTGGAAAGTGTTTGCCGTCGCGAAAAACGACATTGATTTACTGAATAACCAATTGGTGTATTTGTTGGGCGAAGAGTGTAAAATTGATGATCCGTCGTGGATCAAACCGGGCTGGGTTACGTTTGATTGGTGGGCGCGTCGCGGATTATATGGCGTCGACTTCAAGGCGGGAATCAACACGACAACGGCCAAATATATGATCGACTTTGCCTCGGAATTCGGGCTTCGTTATTTCCTGTTCGACTACGGTTGGACGGCACCGGGTAACAATCTGACGAAGGTTGTCGCCGAGGTGGATATGCCCGAAGTAGTGCGTTACGCACGTTCCAAAAACGTGGACGTGATGCTTTGGGTGGCCTACGGTTTCTTCGAAGATCAATTGGAAAAAGCGCTCGATCAATATGCGGAATGGGGCATCAAAGGTATAAAAATCGATTATATGAATCGATCGGACCAAGAAATCGTTAATTTTTATTGGAGAGCAGCCGAGGAATGCGCCAAACGCAAAATGGTGATCAATTTTCACGGATGTTATCGTCCGGACGGTTTACGTCGCGCCTATCCCAACGTATTGACTCGGGAGGCGTTGATCGAATTCGAATACAACGGTTGGACGAAACACGACACGCCCGATCATCATTGTACTTTTCCTTTCGTTCGCGGCGTTGCCGGACCGATGGATTATATTCCGGGGACGATGATCAATACGGCAAAAGGAGATTTTTGTTTCAACAAAGACACTCCTCCGGGACAGGGAACTCGTGCACATTCCATAGCTATGGCGGTGATCGTCGAAAGTCCCATGCAAATGCTGCCCGACGCACAATCCGATTATTACCGTGAACGCGAGTGTACCGAATTTTTGACGAAAATACCGACAGAGTGGGATGAAGTCGTCCCGTTGGACGGAAAAGTCGGTGATTACGTCGCACTGGCTCGCCGAAAGGATAAGGTTTGGTACGTTGCGGCAATTACGGATTGGGATCCCCGAACGATGAATCTCGATTTCCGATTTTTGGAAGCAGGAAAAACATACCATGCCGAAATCATTAAAGACGGAATCAACGCCGATCTTCGAGCCGTCGATTATAAAAAAGAAACCAAAACCGTGCGAAAAGGAGACAAACTCGATATCGATTTGGCTTCCGGCGGCGGTTGGATAGCGAGAATTACGGAAATTTAATCACACGAAAATCATATTTTTATGAAAAACATCATTGGCATTTTTCTTATTTCAATCCTTGTTTCGGTCGGCTTGCAAGCGCAAACGAACCCGATAAAAGAAACGTCATCCCCGAAAGGGTGGTTAATACAAACCAAATCATCCGCATATCAAATTACGGTTGACGAAAAAGGAAACGTTTTGCCGCTTTTTTACGGCGGCGATGCGTTGAGCGATTTGAAAGGAAGAAAGGCTTCGGGCCGCGAAAGGATATACGAAGTTCCTGTTCGAGGCGGATTTGCAAACAAAACGCCGGCATTGGAAGTCGTGTTTCCCGATTTGGTGAGAGACATTGATCTCGAATTCGTGAAAGCGGAAATCATCGATATCGATCAAAGAAAAGCGTTGGCGATTACGCAAAAGGATAGATTTTATCCGTTATTGGTAATTTCTTACATCCGCGTAATTCCGGAAACGGATATTCTCGAAAAATGGATCGAAGTGAAAAATACCGGAAAAAAAGGTAATATTCGAATCGAAAATCTTCAATCGGGCAGCATTTTTCTGCCCGGTAACGCCTATTTGCTGACGCATCAAGCGGGACAATGGGGACACGAATTCATGTTGAAGGAAGACCTGCTCACACCGGGCATCAAGACATTGCAATCACGAGATTTCAAAGCATTCGACGCTCCGTCTTGGTTTATGATTCAACCGAAAGATCGCGCCGGCAAGTTTTCGGGACCGGCTTGGTTCGGCGCGTTGCAATACAGCGGCAACCGACGCACCGATTTCGATGTCAGTTATATGAACGAGTTGCAGATCGTAACGGGAATCAACTTTTGGGACACTTGGTGGAATCTCGAACCGGGTAAAACCTTCGCCACGCCCAAATTCGTTATCGGTTATACCGAAAACGGCAGCGAAGGCGCCGCGCAACAAATGTCCGCTTACGTGCGGAAAAACATTCTTCCCGAAAAATTCAGGGATAAATTGAGACCCGTGCTTTACAACAGTTGGTATGCTACCACTTTCTACGTGAGCGAGGAACAACAATTGAAATTGGCTCAAGTGGCCAAAGATGCGGGCGTGGAAATGTTCGTGATCGACGACGGTTGGTTCAAAGGTCGCGTGAACGACCATGCGGGATTGGGCGATTGGACGGTGGATAAAAACAAATTTCCGAACGGTTTGAATCCGATGATCGAGAAAATCAATGCGATGGGGATGGATTTCGGATTGTGGATCGAACCCGAAATGGTCAATCCGAACAGCGATTTGTATCGCGCGCATCCCGATTGGGCATTTCATTTTCCGAACCGTACGCGGCGTGAATGGCGGCATCAACTCATGCTCAACTTGGCGCGCGAGGATGTCTACCAATATTTGCTGAAATCGTACACCGACTTGTTAAGTCAAAACAACATCAAATTCATTAAATGGGACCATAATCGGGCGCTTTCCGAACCGGGTTGGCCCGATGCTCCCGCCGATAAACAACGCGAAGTACGTATTCGTTACATTGAGAATCTGTATCGTTTGATCGACGAGTTGCGCAATCGTTTCCCCGACGTGTGGTTCGAAAGCTGTTCGAGCGGCGGCGGACGTCCCGATATCGGAATGTTGAGTCGCATGGATCAAGTGTGGACAAGCGATAACACCGATCCTCTCGACAGGTTGTTCATACAATACGGCTATTTGAGCGCACTTCCCGCCAACACGATGGTTGCTTGGGTGACGGATCATATTCAGAATACGTCGCTCGAATTCACGTTCGACGTGATGATGTCCGGAGTATTGGGTATCGGCAACGATTTGTCGAAATGGGGAGACACCGAAAAGAAAATCGCCAAAGAGAAAATTGCCTTGTACAAGGAGATTCGTCCGTTGGTACAGCAGGGAACGGCGCATCGTTTGATTTCGCCTTTCGAAGATTATCGCAGCGCGATCGAATATGTTGCCGAAGATGCTTCGTCGGCCGTCGTGTTCTGTTACAATTTGGCCGACTTTTTGGCGCGCAGTCGTCCGGATACAAGCGGAAGCAATTTGCTTCAATTGCGCGGATTGGATGACAACAAAGAGTATCGAATCGAATATTGCGGAATTCCCGCGGATCAACAACCGCAGAATACTTTTACGGGCCGATATTTGCAGGAAGTCGGTATCGGTTGGCCGATAAAGGGCGAAGGAAAAAGCAGAATCATTAAAATAAAAGCCGACTAAATGAAACGGTATCGGGCATTTATTCTTGCATTATTGTTGTCTTTTCCCGTTCTCTCCCGAGCACAGGAAAACGTGTCGCTTGCGGGCGAATGGCGTTTTCGCTTGGATAAGGACGATAAAGGATTGACGGAAAATTGGCAAAATCTTCATTTTTCGGACAAGATCAAATTGCCCGGTACAACCGATGAAGCGGGTTACGGCGAAAAAACGGTCGGTTCCGACTACGGTACGCTTACCCGTGCATTCAAATATATCGGCCCGGCGTGGTATCAATGCGATATCACCGTTCCGGAATCGTGGAAAGACAAACGAATTTTTCTCGAACTGGAACGCGTGATATGGGAATCGCGTGTATTTGTCGACGAAAAGGAAGTATCGATGCAAGACGCATTGAATTCGGTGCATCGACACGATCTCGGATTTCTTTCTCCGGGAAAACATCGATTGACCGTACGGATCAGCAACGAAATGATTTACGACATCGGCGATTACGGACATTTGTACACGGAAGCCACCCAAAGCATTTGGAACGGCGCCGTCGGTCGCATTCGTTTGGTTGCCCGCGACAAAATGCGGTTCGGGAATCCGAAGGTGTTTACGGACATATCGCCCGCATCATTTCGCGTGACGGATACGATGATCAACGAATCGAAAAAGAAAACCGTAAACATTCGTTACGAGTTGTATACGGCAGACGAAGAGAATCGCTTGATATTTACAAAAACGGAGAAACGTATTTTGGAAAACGGAAAAAATGCGCTTGCATTTTCCTCGGGTGCGCTTTCCGGAATTAAGCTGTGGGACGATGTTCGACCGAATCTCTATCGATTGAAATTATCCGTTGAAGAAAAGGAAAAAGCGGTTGATGTTTCCGAATTCGAGATCGGATTTCGAAAGATCGAAGCGTCCCGATCCAAAATTTCGGTTAACGGGAGATCGGTTTTTTTGCGGGGAAACATCGATAATGTTCATTTTCCGCTCACGGGCTATCCTTCGTGCAACATCGCCGATTGGGAACGAATATTTCGTATTTACAAAAGCTACGGATTGAACCACGTGCGTTTCCATTCGTGGTGTCCTCCCGAAGCCGCTTTCGCTGCCGCCGACCGCGTCGGAATTTACATTCAGGCGGAAAGCATTTGGATTACTTATCCGTTTGTACGTCCGACAAATCCTCCCGACGGAAAAGTCCATGAACCGTTGGGTAAAAATCCTTCCGCCGATGCTTTTGTTCAAGCAGAACTCCGACGAATGGTCGAGACATACGGAAATCATGCGTCGTTCATCATGATGTGCATCGGCAACGAATTGGGCAGTTCCGATTTCGACGTGATGGAATCGTGGATGAAATCGTATCGAACAAGCGACTCTCGTCGGTTGTATTCGGTATCGACGGCCCGTAAAATTGTGCCGTCCGATCAATATATCGTGACGCATCGGATTGACGAGATCGGAGGCGCCGTTCGCGGAATACGCGGCGGAGCAAGCACCGATTGGGATTTCGACGATATTTATTCGCGATCGCAAATTCCCGTGATCGCCCACGAAATCGGCCAATGGCCGATATATCCCCGTTGGGACGAGATCAAAAAGTACAAAGGCGTTCTGAAAGCCCGTAATTTGGAGGAATTTCGCGAGCAAGCGCGTCGCAACAAAATAGATCGACAAGACGATGAATTTGCCGATGCCTCGGGCGCATTGAATCAAATGATGTACAAATACGAAATTGAATCCTTTTTGCGAACGCCGTCGTGTGCCGGACTGCAGTTGTTAAGCATGCAAGATTATTCGGGACAGGGCGAAGCGTTGGTCGGATGGCTCGATTCGTTTTACGACAGCAAAGGAATTACGACGCCCGAAAAATTCCGCCGTCATTGCGATACCACGGTTGCTTTGCTGCGGATGTCCAAATATGTTTGGGAAAACAACGAAACGTTCCGGGCTGACATCCAACTGGCGCATTACGGTGCTCGCGATCTTTCGACGGGTTTGTATTGGACGATTTCGGACGAAGAAAGTAATCTTATCGGAAAAGGAGAAATACCGCAAACCACTTACAAAACGGGAACTTCCGCACTTGCATCGGGAACCGTTTCGTGCGATTTATCGCAAATAAGCAAAGCTTCCAAGCTTACGGTGGAAGTCGGTTTGTCGGACGATGCCGTAAAAAATACGTGGAACATATGGATTTATCCCGTCAAAACGCCGATTCACGAAAATAAAAATCAAAAAAACAACGTGTTCCTTACGGATCGATTCGACGAAGAATGCATTCGGCAACTTTCGGCGGGAGGAAAAGTATTGCTTTCGGCATCCGCTTTGGGTAATGACAAAACTTGCGATCGAATCAATTTTTATCCGTTGTATTGGTCGCTTACGTTTTTTCCGGGGCAAGGCGTCAACACCATCGGCTTGTTGGTGCGCGACAAGCATCCGGCTTTTGCTTTATTTCCCACCGCCGATTGCAACGATTGGCAGTGGCAACCGATTTATCGCGGCGCCAGAGCATTTTATATCAATGATTATTCGGAAAGTTATAAGCCGATTGCCCAACCGATCGACGATTTTCATCGCAACAACAAATTGGCCTCCATCTTTGAATTAAAGGTCGGAAAAGGCAAATTGCTGGTTTGCGGTTTCGATTTGAGCAATCCGACCAATCCCGTGGCACGTCAGCTGAAAGCAAGTTTGTTGCACTACATGCTTTCGGATGATTTTGATCCCGAATACGAAAAAGATATCGCTTCATTGCGCGAAACTTTTGTTTACGAGGCACCGTTGAAAAGTAATGCCCCCGAAGAATTTAAAGATGCGCTTCTGTACATCGAATGCGGAGCGGGAGAACAGATTTCGGAAAAAAACGTTCCATGGAGTTCCGCATCCGACGTGTTCGAAGCGAAAGACGGAACCGGTTATCGCGTGGTCTGCGAAGGCGTTCGAAAAGATGATTCGGGTTCCGCATGGCACGGCAGAAAAGCGGAAATCGAAATCGATTGCCCGCACGGGTTCATCGGTTCGTTTTACGTTTATTTCCGTTCGGCCAACCGCAAAGCAACCGTCAATTTCGAAGGGCGTGAATATATTTTGGAAAAACCGGACAAAGGAGGTCTTTGGATCAAGTTACACGTGATGCGCGAGGATTCCAACGACGGAAAACTGCTTTTTAAAATCGTTGCCGACGATGATCCCACAGCTCCCGACGATCCCGATCTTGCGATCGGAAACATTGCGGTGGTGAAAGAATAACCCGAATTCGGGAATAAAAAACCTATCGGGTTTCAAAAACCCGATAGGTTTCGATCGATTTCACCGCACATCATATCTCGTAAAAGCATAAAACACCAACCCGAACAATCCGAAAAGCCACAATAATAATATTGCGATATCCGTAAGAGCGGCACGCATTATACTAAGCGCATCGGGCGAGCGATATGTAAAAACGGGAATGTCGGCGGGATCAATAACCGTGTTGGACATATAATCCCTGCTTTCATTATTGAAAGGCCCTTTCCAAATTAGATGAAGGCTTTCGGGGTCGGCGGCATCCTTGTCGTTAATGTAACTGCGGAAAGTTTCCCGATAGGCTTCGACTTGCGATTGAAAATTCCGATAACCGTAATAATTATTATCGGCCACACGATCGCCGACGCGGCGGAAGACGGAGAAAGGCGATATTTTCGTCAGTGCAATGGCCATGTCCGTTTGTCGGAACAAGCCGTTGCGATACTCGTCCCGTATTTCTTCTCGAATGTTTTCCATCCGATCGCATTTGTTTTTCCATCGGTACACATCTTCCGAATGTTTTTGCCATTGGCTGCGCCAGACACTCGACCAACGTACCGTTTTGTCGTCGGCATCTTTCAGCAACGCTTCTTCTTTGCGGTTCTGTTCGTCGATGCCGGGTACGGGCGACAGTTTTCCGGCGATCAGCCAAGCGGTGTCGGGCAGGATGAATACCAAAACGATCCATACCAACAGGCAAACGACGGAACTGACGGATGTGCGGGGCGTGAGAATGGAAACGCCGAAAAACAGCAGGATGTTGATCCCGACAAAAAGAAACGAAAACAACAGAAACACCGATATTTTGACATAATCGCCGCCCGAGAGCATGATGTCGGACGACAATTGAATCATCAGCAACAAAATAACCGCACCTAAAATAACCGGCGCCGAAAGGATGCACCACAAAGCCGACAGTTTGCCCGCCAATATCTTCCAACGCGGAACGGAAGCGGACAGCATCAGTTTCAGCGTGCCGTTTTGTCGCTCTCCCGAAAAGGCGTCGTACGCAAAACACAGGCACACGAAGCTCAAAAAATACAAAATGATGTTGGCCCAATCCAACGCGATGAACGGTCGAAAATATTTATTGAAAGAACCGAAGTTTTCGGGAATTCCTGTTCCGAAATAATCCATTTTTACTCCGTTGGGCAATGCGCCGTTGCCGGAGGCAATAAATGAAAGTTTCGAAGGCTCTTTGCCGATTTCTTGTTCGGTAAAAACCAATTCGTTCAAATGCAGTTTTAAAAAATCGTTGAGCATTTCTTGGGGAATAGATTGCCCATATTGCTTAAACATACGCTGCGTCGATTCCAAATAATCTTGTTTATTCGGAGCGATTTCCAAATTTCGGTAATTTTGCATCACTGATTCTTCGTATTCGCGTTGCAGGCCGATATATCGTTTTTCGAATACAAAACCTCCGACCGCCATCAAAACGGTGAGAACAAGGCACGAAATCGTCAGCCGCTTATTCAACAGGGCGGCTTGCAATTCTTTGAAAAATATGTATCGTATCATGGCATTCAGCGTTTAACGGATTGAAATAAACCCAACCCGACGAAAAACAACAATATATTCATTCCGGCCAATACCGGTACATCCGGAGGAATCCGAAATACGCGCCCGAACGTGAAAACCGGAGCGTCGGCAATCGACAGTTGCGGATAATTTTCCTGCTTTTCGTAGTTTCCGTATATCTCTTTTT
>JAVBNP010000055.1:0-3294 GCA_031551455.1 Bacteroidales bacterium
TATTGCTCGCCGCCTTTGGCCGTGTAAAATCCGCTAATGGGCGTCCAATTGGCGGTGTCGGTTAAAAAACGATCGTGCGGATTTTGTATTTGAGGCGGACCATCAAGCAAAAAACCGGCAATTTGCATACGATTGTCGGTAATGGTGCGAACGGATGATTCGGAAAAATACATGCCGAAATAACGCGTTCCCACATTGCTGGAATCAGCCAAACTGACAAAAAATTCCGCTTTGTATACCGAATCCTTCACCAACGGGCGAATCAGTTTCACGGCCAATGCCTCATAACAAAAGGAGATACCCGCATAAGCATCGCCCGAATGCGCTTCCTGATAACCGAACATGCTTTGCGGCACGCTGAAATTCAAAATTTCTTCGTTGGGAAACCTTCTGAGATATTCAATCGTTTTAAATACGTTGGCGCATCGGTGAAAATAATCGGCCGAAAAGTTGGGAAACAAATTCCACGCTACCACCCCTCCGATATAATCGCAATCTTTCGGGCATGCACGGGTTTGTTCGAAACTCGGATTGGGTACCAAATTTTCTCCCGTACTTTCTTGATACTGACCGTAACCGAGTGTCGAAACCCCGACCAAAAACATTCCGATCAGCAATTTTCCGATCAATATATGCGGATTACTTTTCAAATCTTTGTATCGCCTTTTTGCTTAAACATGGCACATGTATTTTTGTTCCGCAAAAATGATGCAAAAATATAAAATAGGTCGACGACGAGATTATGACGCGTCGGCCGAGTCGCTTGAAACAATTCGTTGACGGACGTATTCGTATACTTTTTCGATATCAATGCCGTGTTTTCGAGCTATGGCTGCGCAGTCATCGTATTCGGGCTTCGTTCGCAACTTTTTCCCGCGATAATATGCCTTCTTGATGCGCACTTGCCCCCACGGAGTATCAACGGTATCGGCCCGACGATCCAAAACGGTTTTCCGAATTCGGTGATGTCGTACGCCCAACGTAGTAGTTTCGGTAAACAATACATGTTCGACGGCCGATATTTTTTCGGGCGAACAAAGCACGGATATCAAAACGGCGGGTCTTGATTTTTTCATAATAATGGTTTGCAAAAAAACATCATCGGCGCCGGTTTCGAAAAGTCGTTCCGTCACATACGCATATCGTTCGGGATTCATATCGTCAATATTGCATTCCAACATAACCGCATCGACTATTTTTTCGGACGCTTCCGATTCGTCGGTTTCGCCCAAACATACGCGCAATACGTTGGGAATTTCCGTATCTCTTCCGCCGATACCGTATCCCGTCGCGGTAACGGTAAAAGCGGGCGTTTCGGTAAATTCGTCGGCCAAAACGACAAGGATCGCCGTCCCCGTCGGAGTTGCCGTTTCAAAAGGCACGGCTCCGAGCTTCATCGGTTTTCCCCTCATGATCTCGAGCGTGGCAGGAGCCGGAACGGGAAATGTCCCGTGCGCACAATTCACAAAACCGCTACCCATCTCCACCGGCGAAGCAATGATCCGATCGGGCTTTAAATAATCGATGCAAACGGCCGCTCCCACAATGTCCACAATGGAATCGACGGCTCCGACTTCGTGAAAATGAACTTCCTCGGGCGGTATCCCATGTATCTTAGCTTCCGCTCGCGCCACAAGCTTAAAAATTTCTAAACTCGTGTTTTTTACTTTTTCGGAAAGCTCGCTTTCCAGTATGATTTTTTCGATATCTCGAAAATTACGATATTTGTCTCGATGATCATGTCCGGGCTCGGGACCGGCATAAACATATTCGGGACCATGGTGGTGGTGATGGGGATTTAATCGTGTTTCGACATGATTATGACCATGGTCATGGTTGTGATGTTCATCTCCTTTCAAAATTACTTCCGCTCGGGTACCCGTGATGCCTTTACGTTGTTGCTTCGAAATACGGACTTCGTATCCGTCGATTTTCAGCTTACGCAACTCATTGACAAGATATTCGGAATCGACGCCGAGATCTATCAAAGCGCCCAAATTCATGTCGCCGCTGATGCCCGAAAAACAATCGTAATATAATATTTTCATTGATTTATCGATTAAAATAAGCGTGAGAACTGCAAACATACATATTTTCACGGTGTATTACGGTACGGGATAAACAAAAAGCGAATATTTTTTGCATCAATCGGTAAAATGCTTAAATTTGCGGCCTTTAACAATATAATTTTTTAGTAATTCGTAACAAAATCATTTATGATCATTGTCCCCATCAAAGAAGGCGAGAACATTGAAAGAGCGCTGAAGAAATTCAAAAGAAAGTTCGAAAAAACGGGTACCATTAAAGAAATACGGGCACGCCAAGCATTCGAGAAACCTTCCATCAAAAAAAGAGAAGAGCTCAGACATGCCGTATACGTACAAAAAATGTTTCATACCCAAGATTAGTCTCGCGTTTATTTTTCTTTGAATGCGGACGCATTCGATCGGGATATGGAAAATATCACATCGTATTTACAATATTTGGAATACGAAAGAAGGTATTCGCCCCGGACGATAGAGGCGTATCGCAGGGATTTATCGCAATTTGACGTTTTTTCGGCCGATAACGACGAAAAAGATTCGGTTGTTGATTTCAGAACGATACGACGCTGGGTTGTCGCTTTGGTTGGCGAAGGCGATTCACCGCGCACCGTTAATCGAAAAATAGCGGCTTTACGTTCTTATTTCAAGTTCTTGTTAAAAAAAGGACTGATTGAAATTGATCCGATGGAAAAAGTCGTGCTGCTGAAAACGGAAAAAAACTTGCCGGTATTCGTCCCGGTCGACAAAATGAACGAAGCATTGGATGACCAAGCGGATTTCGATGATTTTTCGGCGATACGGGATTATGTGATTTTGGAACTTTTCTACATGACGGGAATACGTTTGTCGGAATTGATCGGCTTGAAGGATACCGATATCGATTGCGGTGGAATGACGATGAAAGTATTGGGAAAGAGAAACAAAGAACGAATAATTCCTTTGACGGCAAAGTTTTGTGACACGCTCCGAAAATATATGCTGCTGAAAAAGGCAACATTTCCGGAGGGCAATTTGTTATTTCTATCGGATGCGGGTAAGCCGTTATATGCCCGATGGGTTCAACGCTTGACAAATCGCAAATTGGGAGCGGTTACCACCGTAAAAAAGCGCAGTCCGCACGTATTGCGCCACAGTTTCGCCACCAATGTGCTCAATAACGGCGCCGATCTCAATGCCATCAAAGAAATACTCGGACATGCCAATCTTGCGGCCACCCAAGTATATACGCACAACAGTTTGAACAGAATAA
>JAVBNP010000115.1:0-9321 GCA_031551455.1 Bacteroidales bacterium
AAAAGGTGACTCACAATAGATGGGTTAAATCCATGAAACATAGGGTAGCGGATTTCGAGAAGTGGGCAAGCGAAGTCTCGGCGGAGCAAATCAAAAACATTTGCAATATTAATGAAAATATTTATTAGACTTTATATAAAATAATCTTCGACCATATCATTTTGTATATTTTGTACATTTGTCCTATTGTTTGGTTCCGATAATACTCTAAACAAAAACCATATTATATAAAATATTTCGTAAAATGTCGAAAGTTTATTTTACCAATCTGCGGACCAAACCCGGACGCGGATTATTGGACAAGTTGGAGATACTGATGAAGAAAGCGGGCATAGAACAGATCGATTTTGACGGGAAGTTTGTTGCCGTAAAAATACATTTCGGTGAACCGGGCAATTTATCGTACATTCGTCCGAATTATGCCGCTCGATTGGTGCGATTTCTGCAAAGCAAAAATGCCAAAGTTTTTTTGACGGATGCCAATACGTTGTATTCCGGACGTCGCTCGAATGCGGTGGATCACATGATTACCGCCGGCGAAAACGGCTTTAATCCCATAGCGGTGCCTTGTCCCGTAATTATTGCCGACGGTCTCAAGGCCATCGATTATCGAGAGATCCGAATCGATGCCGAATATTGTAAAACAGCCAAAATAGGCGCCGCGATAGCCGATGCCGATATCATTGTTTCCATGACTCATTTCAAGGGCCATGAACAAACCGGATTCGGCGGAGTGCTTAAAAACATCGGTATGGGATCTGCTTCGGCGGCTGGAAAACTGGAAATGCATTCGTCGTCGAAACCGATTATTACGCGGGAAAATTGCACTTCGTGCGGGCAATGTGTCAAATATTGCGCATCGGAGGCCGTTACGCTCGACGAACAAAAGAAAGCCGTGATCGATTACGATAAATGTATCGGTTGCGGTCAGTGTATTGCCGTATGTCAGTTCGACGCCGCACAAGTGGTGTGGAACAACTCATCGGATCTTACCAATTACAAAATCGCTGAATACACATTGGCTGCGGTAAAAAACAAACCTCATTTTCACGTTAGTTTCATTATGGATGTATCGCCGTTATGCGATTGTTGGGGGCATAACGACGCGGCCGTGGTTCCGAACATCGGTATTGCGGCATCGTTCGATCCCGTGGCTTTGGATAAAGCTTGCGTCGATATGGTTACGAAAGCGTCGGCCAATACGGGTACATGTTTGGAAACGCACGGGCCGGGCGAATTGCAGGGTGAAGACAAGTTTAAATTGTTGCACCCCAAAACCAATTGGAGAGTAGGGTTGGAGCACGCCGAAAAAATCGGACTGGGAAGCATAAATTACGAATTGATAACCATATTGTAATCGGAAAAAGCTCAAGAAATATAATTTTTACGAGTCTTGCAATCTTACGATCTTACATATTATGTGGGAGCGACACATCAAAAATTTTGTTGATTATTTGACCATCGAAAAAGCAATGTCGGTTAATACCGTCGAAGCCTATAAAGATGATCTCGATAAATTGACGGCATACGTGCGGGAGATGGATGCAACATTGCAACCGAAAGATGTCACCGCCGATTTGCTTTCGAATTTCATTGTCCGAATGGGCGAAAACGGTATGAGTGCACGCTCTCAAGCACGAATGTTGTCGGGTATCAGAGCTTTTTACAAGTATTTGCTCATGGATAATCTCATCGATGCCGATCCCACGCGCTTGGTGGATTATCCCAAAATCGGACGCAAATTACCCGACGTATTGACCGTCGAAGAGATCGACGCTTTGCTGAATACGATCGATTTGAGTAAACCCGAGGGACAACGTAACAAAGCGATGTTGGAAACCATGTACAGTTGCGGATTGCGGGTATCGGAATTGGTCAATCTGCGTTTGTCCGATTTGTTTTTAAAAGATGGTTTTATCAAAGTGAAAGGGAAAGGCAGCAAGGAACGTTTGGTTCCCGTGAGCGACAAGGCCGTTCGGGAAATCGATTTGTATGCGATCGATCGGAAGAAGTTGAATATCGCCAAGGGGTGCGAAGACTTTTTGTTTCTCAACCGACGAGGGAAATCGCTTTCGCGAGTGATGATTTTTAACATCATTAAAGAATCGGCCGATGCGGCGGGTTTGAAAAAAAATATCAGTCCGCATACGTTTCGGCATTCGTTTGCCACGCATTTGGTGGAAGGAGGAGCCGACCTGCGCGCCGTTCAAGAAATGTTGGGGCATGAATCCATCTTGACCACCGAAATCTATACGCATCTCGACAGAAGCTATTTGAGACAAACCATTATCGAATTTCATCCGCGAGGCAAGTAATAAAAAATGGAAAACAAAGAAATAAATACGGTCGACGATATGCAAGAAGCAATGTCAAACGGGAAAACCGATTGCATGCTGAATACGCTTTCGTTGATTAATTTCAAAAATTATGAACAAGCCGATTTCGATTTTTGTCCGAAAATCAACTGCTTGGCGGGAAACAACGGCGCCGGAAAAACGAATGTTCTGGATGCCGTTTACTATCTGTCGATGACCAAAAGTTTTTTTAATCCCGCCGATACGCAAAATATTCGCTACGACACCGATTTTTTTGTCATACAAGGCGACTACGATCGGAAAGAATTATCCGAAAAGATATATTGCGGGATGAAACGGGGGCAAAAGAAAGTGTTTCGTCGAAACAAAAAAGATTACGAACGATTGTCGGAACATATCGGATTGCTGCCCGTGGTGATGATTTCACCCGCCGACGGTAATTTGATTACGGGCGGGAGCGAAGAGCGTCGTCGTTTCATGAATGAAGTGATTTCGCAATACGACCGCAATTATTTGCAGGACATGATGAGCTACAACCGTTCGTTGGAGCAGCGGAACGCTTTGTTGAAACAATTTGCCGCCACAAATTCTTTCGATGCGGATATGTTGGAAATATGGAACGAACAATTGGCCGCCGTGGGAAGTCGGATATACACGGCCCGATCGAATTTTTGTCGGGAGCTGGTCCCCGTTTTTCAAGAATATTATCGGGAAATTTCGGGCGGCAACGAAAAAACGGAACTGATCTATCGATCTCAATTATCGGATACCGATTACGCTTCGCTGCTTCGCGAATCGACGGATAAAGATCGGATGTTGCAGTTTACTTCATCGGGAATACACAAGGACGATTTGTTGTTGCAAATGGACGGTTTTCCCATTAAAAGGTCGGGTTCGCAGGGGCAACAGAAAACCTTTCTCGTGTCGTTGAAATTAGCCAATTTCGGTTTTATCCGCAAACATTGCGACATTACGCCGCTTCTTTTGCTTGACGATATTTTCGACAAATTCGATGCGCATCGTGTCGGTCAAATCGTTCGATTGGTTTCCGGCGATCGATTCGGTCAAATTTTTATTACCGATACGGGACGCGAACATATTGAAGGGATCTTTAAGCAAACGAATTGCGAATATCGATTGTTCGAAGTCGGTAAACAATAATGTAATCCGCCAAACATATGAAAAAATTCGTTTTGATTTTTTGCTGCATCGGTTGGTTGTGCTCCGTTGCTTTCGGGCAAGGCCAAACCACCGACAAAGACACGCTTGTGGTGGCTCGCGACGGGACGGGTGATTTTCGTAATGTGCAGGAAGCAATCAACGTAATTCGTGCGTTTCGGCCCGAACCTACGGTTGTTTTCATCAAAAACGGCGTTTACAAAGAAAAGTTGGTTCTACCGACTTGGATTACGGGGGTTACTTTTATCGGGGAAGATCGCGATAAAACCGTTATCACTTACGATGATCATGCCAACATCGATAAAATGGGAACATTTCGAACGTATACTTTTCTGATTCAAGGCAATGATCTTGCTTTCAAAAATCTGACCGTCGAAAATTCCGCAGCTCCGTTGGGTCAAGCGGTTGCCGTTCATGTTGAGGGAGATCGGATCGTTTTCGAAAATTGTCGTTTTCTCGGGAATCAAGATACCGTGTATGCCGGGCGCGAAAATTGCCGACAATATTTCGTAAATTGTTACATTGAAGGGACTACCGATTTCATTTTCGGGCCTTCAATATGTTGGTTCGAGGCTTGTGAGATTCATTGTAAAAAGGATTCATACATTACGGCGGCATCCACGCCGCAAAACCAAAATTTCGGTTATATCTTCAATCGTTGTCGGATTACCACGGCGAAAGGCGTATCGAAGGTTTATCTGGGTCGGCCGTGGCGTCCCTACGCCATGACTTTGTTCATGAACTGCGAACTGCCCGAAGGAATTTGTCCGGAGGGTTGGCACAATTGGAGTAAGGAATCCAACGAGAAAACGGCTCGTTATGCGGAATACGATAATCGAGGCGCGGGAGCCGAGATATCGGGAAGAGTTGCTTGGGCGAAAAAACTTTCTTCGAAAGAAGCAAAAACCTATACGTTGGAAAATGTGATGAAAGGTTCGGACGGTTGGTTGCCGATGAAAAAATAATGCAAGTAATCGATTTTATAAAATTTGTAAAAATGCATTATCCGCTCAATTTGTAATGTCTTATATTTGCAATACTCGGAAAATATAATATCTTTGTACATTGAAACAATCGATACCGGATGGTTTTCCCATGTTTGCGAATAATGGATACAAATAAGGAAAATTTATTTACGCTTATACTTTGTTGTCTTGAACTGATCAATAGCGATCAGCCGGTTAAGAATAAAATTCGGGAATCGTTTTCCCGAATTTGTGAATATTTCCGCTGTAAGCGGGGTTTTATATATCAAACCGACGGATTCCGTTTTTTTCATTTGAAGGAAACCATTGGTAATGAAGATAAAGCATTGCGCCGCAAATTCGCCGCAAAGGACATAGCCCAAATATTCATTAGCAAAAAGCCGGTATATGTCCGAAAAAATACAACCAATACGGAGGAGGAACTCGAAATTTTAGATTTTTTCGGAGTCGAAAGTTTGTGGATAAATTCTATCAGAGATAAGGACGGAAAGATCATCGGATTTATCGGATTTGCCGACAACGAGAAATTTGAGCCCTGCAAGGAAGATGAACTGCAAACGATTGCACACATATCCGGTCTGCTGGCCAGGGAAGTAGTGGTAAGGGAATACCACGAAAGAGGGATACGCGCAAGCAAAACGCTGGAAAGTATCATGAACAATATGGGTGTGGATATCTACGTCAATTCGTTCGATAACCACGACATGTTGTATGCCAATGCATCAATGGCAGCGCCTTACGGGGGAATTAAGCATTTCAAAGGTAAAAAATGTTGGCAGGCTCTTTATACGGATAAAACCGGAGAATGCGATTTTTGCCCCAAGTATCACTTGATTGATGAAAACGATAACCCCACAAAAGTCTACTCATGGGATTACCAACGCCCGTTCGACGGAGCATGGTTTCGTGTATTCAGCGCCGCATTCGATTGGATCGACGGGCAATTGGCGCATGTAGTTACCAGCGTTGACATCACCAACCAAAAAAACATAGAAGCGCAACTGGTACTGGCAAAAGACAAGGCGGAACGTATGGATCACTTAAAAACGGCATTTCTGGCCAATATGAGCCACGAAATCCGTACTCCCTTAAATGCTATTGTTGGTTTTTCGGGACTGTTGGCGAAAGAGGACAACTACGGAAAACGTGACCGCTACCACCAAATTATTCTGCAAAGCAACCAACTGTTGTTGCAATTGATTACCGATATACTCGATTTCTCAAAAATGGAAGCCGGTATATTGGAATTTAATATTGGCGAATTGAATACGCATACACTGTGTGACGAAATCGTATGTTCGTACCAAGTAAAGGAAAACAACGGCATTTCGATTATATTCGATCAGACATCACCCGAATATCATATCCGCAGCGATAAAAAACGATTGACGCAGGTTGTTACAAATTTAATTAACAATGCATTAAAATTCACTTCGAAAGGTAAAATCGTTTTGGGTTATCGACCAATCAATGACCACAATCTCGAATTTTATGTCGAAGATACGGGGATTGGTATTGCGCCCGATCAATTAAACCAAGTTTTCGAACGATTTACGAAACTGGATCAATTCTCAAAGGGGACAGGACTGGGATTATCCATCTGTAAAAGCATTATCGAACAATTGAATGGCAGCATCGGGGTGGAATCCAAGGTTGGCGTCGGTTCCCGATTTTGGTTTACGCTTCCGTACAATCATTGAATGACCGAATAAATAATATGAACCTGCGTAAAAACAAAAAACCGGAACCATTCATGTTCCGGTTTTTCCCCAATTACAAACTCATTTAAACCCCAAATCCAATAATTATTTAATATTTAACAAACAGATAACTATACTGCAAATTTATATTAAGATTCGCGATATGGTATGGTGTTTTTTCTCGAAAAACAAAGGCTGGTGTACCATAACGAGGTTTAATGTAACAAATGGGGGCGACATTTATCCCAATATATGCTGCCGGTTGCTTTTGGTCCGCTAATAAACGATAAAAAGAACCGCTAAACGAATCAAATTAAGCTGAGTACAATTCGCCGGATTTGACACAAAATTGTTCGCTAAAACTGCAACAAAAGTCAACCTTGATGATTTTTTATCGTCCGAAAAAGCCTCTTAAACTAACTTGAACCTATCTTTTTATATTCAAGCTTTGACTTTACAGCTTCTAATATCCTATTGTATTCATCTGTACCGGTTTCTTCTTTTTTAAAAATATAAGAATCAATTAGAGAATTATTCAGAATTAAAATTAAATAATTTTTGTATATTGAATAATTCGTAAAGACTGACCAATTAAATTCTAATTTCTTTTCCTTATCCCAGTATTTTACTGATTCATCGGAAAACTCATAGGTGTAATTCATTTTTACGGAATCAAATTTCTCGGCAATTTCCTTTACTTTACGAGTATATTTTTGCTTTGAAAATATTATTAAATAAATAAAAAGCAATGTAACAACGGAAAAGAAAATGCCTATAAATAAAAATGAGTTTGTTGGTTCTTCTTCGGTCTTTGTAATAAACCAAAGAAACAAGATAATTATTGATGCGATTGAATTGTTTTTAAGTTGTTTGCGATCTTTCATAGTATGGATTTTCCATCTAATTGACTGTATACGAATAAAATCGTTTTTATCAAAAGTAGAATCAATTCTAAATGTATCCATGTTGCTTATTTTTTATTTTGTAAATTTCTCAATCACTGTAATTTTCCCGCTTCATTATCCCATGACCTTCTATAAGCCTGTAAAATTGAGCGTAATATTCAATTTATTCCTTTTGTTTTTCCTTGTATTTCATGTTTGATCTCAATTTACAAATTACTTAAATTTTGCGGCATATTCCGAAGGACTCATACCGTATTGCTCTCGGAAACACTTACGGAAGTATGCAAAGTCGCGGAACCCCACTTGATAAATCACTTCGGAAACGGAAACTTTGTTTTGTTCCAATAATTGGGCTGCCCTTTTGATGCGGATATTTCGAATAAACTCTTTAACGGTCATGCTTGTCAGCGCTTCCACCTTGCGATAGAGTTGCATTCGGCTGACGCAAATTTCGGAAGCAAAGCGTTCGATGTCGAAATCGGGATCATCCATGTGTTTTTCGATAATGTCGACAGCTTTTTTCAAAAATTTCTCGTCGGGAGACACCAATGTAACGGAAGAAGGCTGCAATAAAAGATCATTTTTGTATTTTTCGCGCAAAGCGTTGCGAAGCGACAGCAAATTATCAACCTTCATTTTCAGAATGCCGACATCGAACGGTTTGGTGATGTAATCATCGGCGCCCGCTTTCAGAGCTTCTCTTTCCGATTCTTTGGACGTAACGGCCGTCAACAGGATGAACGGAATGTGAGAGGTTCGTTCATCTTTCTTTATTTTTTTGCAAAAAACGTCTCCGCCCGTTTCCGGCATCAACAAGTCGGAAAGAATAATGTCCGGGATGTATTTGACGGCCGAGTCGAAACCCTCTTTACCGTTTCCGGCTTCCAATACTTTGTATTCCGAACGGAAACAGGACGCGACATATTCCCTCACGTCGGGATTATCTTCCGCGATCAGAATGATTTTTCGATCGTCTTCCGTAACGATGTTTTTATCCGGATTCTCATCGATACGAGTTTCGATATTTACGTCCGCATCCGATAGTAAGGGCAGACGTACGGTAAAAGTCGTTCCCTGCCCTTCGGCGCTTTCCAAATCGATTTCGCCGCCCATCAGTTTAACGAATTCGCGAGTAATGAATAATCCGATGCCCGTTCCGGAAGAATCGGGCGTATTGGCGCCTCGCTCGAATTGTTCGAATATTTTGCCGATGTTTTTCTCCGGAATTCCTTTTCCGGAATCTTGAACGGTGATGCGGCAAAAGGACGTGTTTTCGGATCCGTTGTCGGGATGATCCTCGCCGGCGAAAGATACTTTTACGCGGCCGGGAGCATCGGTATACTTGATGGCGTTGGACAACAGATTATTCAGTACTTTTTGCAGTTTGTCGGTGTCGAACCAAGTTACGAGATGTTCGCGATCGGCATCGAATGTTAATTGCACGTCTTTTTCCGAGGCCATGCTTTGAAACGATTCCGTGACGGAACGGACGAAAAACAGAATATCCGCTTTGTCGTACCGAATGGTGTATTTTTCGGCTTCCAATTTGCGAAAATCCAATAATTGATTGATCAGTTTCAGCAATTGATCGGCGCTGTGCTTGACCAATTGCAGTTTCTCCCGCACAGTTTCGCTGATCGTATTTCCGTCGAGCACTTGATTCAGCGGTCCCAAAATCAATGTAAGCGGAGTGCGTATTTCGTGCGAAATATTGGTAAAGAAACGCAACTTCATTGCCTCGATTTCGTGTAATTCGCGCGCCTTTCTTTTCTCGAACAACAATTCGTTTCTGAGTCGTACCCGATTCCAGTAAAATTTGATCGAATAAGCCGAAATAACAACCAAAATGGTTATCAGACATAAACGGAACCACCATGTTTTCCAGTATGGCGGTTCGATGATAACTTCGATGCTTGTCGCATTTTCATTCCAAATTCCGTTGGAATTGGATCCTTTTACTTTGAATGTATATTTTCCCGGATCCAAATTGGTGTAAGTTGCCGAATTGGCCGTACCGGCTCGTATCCAATCTCCGTCAAAACCTTCCATCATGTACATGTATTGATTTTTGGCGGAATTGGCAAAAGAAAGGGCGGCAAATTCTATGGAAAAGACGTTTTGCCGATATTTCAACCGTATTTCATGTGCGATGTCAATGCTTTGCTTGATGGCGGTTCCGATTTTGACCGGTTGATTAAAAATTTTCAATTCGGTTAATACGACCGGCGGAACGAAG
>JAVBNP010000230.1:0-9301 GCA_031551455.1 Bacteroidales bacterium
TATTGAGCGCTACTTTTTTTTCACTGTTTTCAACCAAAAGTATTAATCTATTTTTATCTTATCTTTTTTTTAATGAATATTTATATTTAAAATCTGAGTTTCAAGGTTGAAGATAGTGACTTGAGGCAGTTATTCGAAGAATACGGCGAAGTCTCTTCAGCAAAAGTTATTACGGACAAGTATACCGGTCGTTCGAGAGGTTTCGGCTTCGTCGAAATGCCCGATAACGATGCTTCGCTCAAAGCGATCGAAGAATTAAATCAAGCCGAATACGACGGCAAAGTTATTACCGTTAACGAAGCACGCCCGAGGGAAGACAAACCCAGAAGCAATTACGGAGGCGGTGACAGAGGCGGACGTCGTAACGGTGGCGGAGGCGGATACGGTTCCGACAGACAACACGGCGGAGGCGGAAAACGCTGGTAAGTCGTACCGAATTATCGTATAATACATAAAAACCGATGGATTGACTTTCATCGGTTTTTTTATGTCCAAAATCGAGAATTTTTCAAATTAAAAAGGATTTACCCCGCCGACTTCAAATTTGAATAAAATATTTACCGTTCCCGTCCGGGCATACGGATAAATGATTATCTTTGCAGCCCTAAAAGTAAATGGTATGAAAATCAAATTCATCGGAATACCGATGTTTTTAATTTGTTTCGGCTCAATATCGGCGCAAAAACCGGCAACAACCAAGTTGAAAAACGGGGTCGACTCATTGAGCTACGCATTGGGTATCATGTTCGGCAAAAACATTCAATCGGGCGGATTCGATAACATCAATGCCGACATTTTTGCACAAACCGTACAAAAATTACTTCACAACGAAGCATTGGATATGACCTCGGAGCAAGCGAGTACGGTGATAAATACGCAATATCAAAAAATACTGAAAGTCAAATACGAAAAAAATTTGAAGGAAGGCCGAGCTTTTTTGGCTGCCAATAAAAATGCCCCCGGTGTGGTTTCGTTGCCGAGCGGATTGCAATATAAGATCGTTAAAGAAGGTAAAGGCGCCAAACCGTCATTAACCGACAAAGTAACGGTTCATTATCACGGAACCTTAATCGACGGTACCATTTTCGACAGTTCGACAGAACGCAAACAACCCATCGAGTTAACGGTTAATCAAGTAATTCCCGGATGGATTGAAGCATTGCAACTGATGCCCGTGGGTTCCAAATGGATTCTGTATATCCCTTCGGAGCTGGCTTACGGGGAAAATCCCCGTCCCGGAGGCCCGATTGAACCTAATTCAACGCTCATCTTCGAAGTAGAACTGTTGTCCATCAATAATTAGGATTTTTTAACATACATCCATCACCGTTTTATCGTAATTTTGTACAAATTTTAATCATAAACAGAATGAACAGTTATAAACAAGCAGCTTTTGGCGCTTTAATTATTTCCGCATCGATGTTGGTATCATGCGGCGGCGGTAAACCCGACTACAAAGTTTCCTTGAAAAACGATGTCGATTCGGCAAGTTATTACATCGGGTATTTTAATGCAAAACAAATGACTTCTCAAGGGTTTGATGAATACAATACCGACGCCATGGCTAAAGGATGGCAGGATGCGAAGAACGATGTTAAATTGAACGAAAACGACGAGCAAATAGGCATGTTCATGCAACGGTACTTTACGGGAATGCAAGCTCGCGCCAAAGAAAAACAAGCGAAAGAAAGCGAAAAGATTTTGAAAGATGGGAAAGATTTCCTTGAAGCCAACAAAACGAAAGAAGGTGTCGTAACACTTCCCGACGGATTACAATATAAAGTTATCAAAAACGGAACGGGTGTTAAACCAACCAAGGATGATTTGGTTGATGTGGTATACCACGGCACGTTGATTGACGGTAAAGTGTTCGACAGTTCGAAAGAACAAGGCGACACGGTAAGTTTTGACGTATCGGGCGTGGTTCCCGGCTTCAGTGAAGCATTGACGTTAATGAGCGAAGGTTCCGGTTGGGAAGTATATATTCCTTCCGAATTGGGATACGGCACAAACGTCAGACCGGGCGGTCCCATCAAACCCAACAGCACATTGATTTTCGAAATCAACTTGGTAAAAGTCAACAAACAAGAACCGGTTGAAGAAAAATAATTCGACACAAAGCGTCGAAAACCAAAAGAGGGCGTCCGATTTTCGGACGCCCTCTTTTGGTTTTAATAAAAACCGATTAAATTAAAATCTTTCGCATTGCGAGAAAAAGAAATTCGATTCACCGGCGGCATTTTCATCGCTGTCCGAGCCGTGTACCGCATTCTCCTGTACATTCTTGGCATATTTCTTACGAATGGTTCCTTCGGCTGCATTCGCGGGATTGGTAGCACCGATCAATTTGCGATATTCCTCAACGGCATTGTCGTGTTTCAAGATGGCAACCACCACGGGACCCGAAGTCATAAATTGAACCAATTCGCCGAAGAAAGGCCGTTCTTTGTGAATACCGTAAAATGCTTCGGCTTGAGCCTTTGTCATTTGAATGTATTTCATTGCGACGATTTCGAATCCTCCTTTCTGAATATCCGCCAAGATAGCTCCGATATATCCGCTTTTAACCGCACACGGTTTAATGATGGTAAATGTATAATTTCCCGACATAATAACGTTGATTGATGATTTTAAGATTTTAAGATTTCAAAATTATGCAATATCGGCGCCTTCTTCAAGGGCTATGATATTGAACGGCACCTTTAAATGTGCCCGAATATAAGCGCCCAAATCGTACGAGTCTTCATCGTCCGCTTCATAATACCAATTGATTTCAACGGTTCGATGATCCGTCCGGATGGAACCGATCATCGTAAGAAGTTCGACAACACAGCGTATGGAAGATGTATCGATATATTCGAAAAATAAATCGACTTTCGTACTTTTTTCGGGTTTTTTAACGTATTGCTCTACCCAATCAAAGCATATTTTATACAATTGCCGTGCATTTTGCGGTATGGAGCGTCCGGATAGTCGAATATACCCATCCTTCAAGATAAATAACGGAGCTTTTGCCGTTTTTTCAATACGTATGCTTTCCATTAGACAGAAATTCGATGTTGATAATCCGGGTCAAAGTTCAATATATTTTTGAATATATCCAACAATTATTGCATAATTTTCAATTTCATACCCGGTTGAATCTTGGCTGCCCTTGACAGATTGTTCCATTTCATGATATCTCCGTCGGAAACTCCTTGGTATTGCTGGGCAATTCGCCAAAGCGTATCTCCCGATTTCACGGTGTAATAGACATAATTACCCGTCGATTCGATTTGTTTCGTAACCTCCTCACTTGATTGCGATATTTGCGATTTCGTCGCTCGGCTGGTATTGGTATATATGATTAACTTTTTTCCTGCAACAATCCTCGAACCGTTCAAATCGTTCCAATCCCGTATGCTGTTTGTGTTCACTCTGTATTTAGACGCAATGGAACCGAGTGTTTCGCCGGAACGTATGGTATGAACCACTCTGTCTTTCCCGGCCGTTCCGGCCATGTAACCGCCGCCACCCGATCTGCCGGCAGGTTCAATGCTGCGAAATGAATTGCTCAAATAAATATTTGCTTTATAACGATATATCGAATCTTCAAAATCGATGAATTTTGTCGCGTATGAAACCGGCAAGCGCAAAGGGCACGGAACATTATCTCCCGGAAGTATTTCTCTGCGATATTGCGGATTGAGATCGCGCAAAAGTTGTAACGGAATATTCAATACTTCGGATACCTGCGCCAAGTTGACGTTTTTTCTGACCATGATGGTATCCGAAACGGGCGGTACATCAATGTGACGCGGTGTAAGATTATGTTCTTTGTAATAATTCATGGCATAGGTCGCACCGATATATGCAGGCACATAACCTCTGGTTTCGCGGGGAAGATAAGGATAAATATCCCAATACGACGTTTTTCCTCCCGACCGGCGAATGGCTTTATTGACATTGCCCGGACCGCAATTGTACGCGGCAATCACCAATACCCAATCGTTATAGATACCGTACAGATCTTTCAAAAACTTGGCAGCGGCATGCGTTGCGGCAAGCGGATCACGGCGTTCGTCAACAAAACTGTTGACCTGCAATTTATACAAACGTCCCGTACCCAACATGAATTGCCACATTCCCGTTGCCCCGGCTCGTGATACCGCCCGCGGATTGAGCGCCGACTCAATAATGGCCAAATATTCCAATTCAAGCGGTAATCCGTATAAATCAAGCACTTCTTCAAACATGGGGAAATAATAATCTTTCAATCCCAACATCACCTCTAATTTGTCCCGTTTACGGATGGTATATACGTGAATGTAATTTCTGACGATATTATTGTAGGTTAAATTTACCAGTGACGGTATTTTGCTTAAACGCTCGATGTATATTGAATCGTGAAGTTCTCGCACAAATGATATCTCATCCTCGGCCATTTCGGATATGAGCGAATCGCTGCCGACAGATTCTTGAACATACCATATTTGCATCAAACTGTCCAAGTTCCGGTCAAAATTTGAATAGAACAGTTCCGCGGGAATGGAATCGTTAAACGTTTTCGGATTATTTGCCCGAATCGAAAACGACAAAAAAAGCATTAAACCCGCACCTATTATGATCGATTTTCGTAACATTGTCCGATTAATTAAAATGTAAAGCGCAAATTTAAACCAATTTTTTTAGAATTTGCGCCGCTTTCCAAAAAACAAGGTTGAATATTTAACGAAATATCGTCGTCAATGTTGTAATCGAAAAAATGTGCATCGACATTTGCATCAAGTACGTTCAATCCGTATGTAATAATAACGGCCAACATGGACCAATCACGATATCGCCGATATCCGTCCTTACGTCTTGTAATTGTTTGTTTTACGTCCACATAAGGGGGCAAATTCAATGTCGTGAAATAATTCGTGTTGGGATCCCCGTCGTTGTAATCGATATATGCCCTTCTGTACCGTTGATATTCGTTTTCCCATTTGATGAGAAAATACACGGATGTACCGATGGCGGCATATACGACGGGTATTTTCCAATATTTTTTATTATACGCCTGTCCCAACCCGGGTAACACGGCCGACATAATGGTGGCTTTTGCCGGCGAATGTTTATTTACCGACTCCAAAGCATATGTTGCGGATAAAGCGGAAGTATCGGAAACCACGGAATCTTGCAATAATCGAATATCGGACGGATGCAAGTCGGCGGAATCAACAACGGAACTCGTTTCGAATAATTGCTGCAAGGAAATCGAATCACGGGGTGTTTTGACGGTAAGGGTATCCGGTGGTTCTTGCCCGTACATCCATGTTCCGAAAAACCATAAAACAATCGTCGAAACAATTCCCGCTTTTCCTTTTATCGGCATGCGTTGCTTTTATTTATAAACGGAACTCAACCGGTAGGTACCCGATTCGAGTTCGATCACGGCTGTACCGCCGGCAAATGAACGAGGTTGAATCTTTTGATTATCCGAGAAAACTTCGGTTGCTTTTTTCGCCGGCATTTTAACGGTTGCCGTAGTTCCCGGAGGAACGGTTACGTTAAGGTAAAATTTCCCCTTTTCCGTTTTCCATTCGCTGACAATCTTTCCCCTAATACTTTCGTACTCGCCTTTTGCCCAAGTGACTCCTCCCCCCGGCAACGGTGTAACGAAGAAATGTTTCCATCCGGGTTGCGATTCATCGGGATTAAGCCCCGTTATGTAACGCCACATCCACTCGCCCACCGAGCCGAAAGCCCAATGGTTTAACGAATTGGTGTTCGACTCTTGATAAAATCCTCTTCCTTTCACGTAACCGTCCCATCGTTCCCAAATGGTGGTCGCTCCGTTGTCGACCATGTACAACCACGAAGGAAATGCCCGACTTGTCATCAATTGCCAAGCCACATCGCTGTATCCGTTTTTGACGAGTTCCATCATCATCCGATGGGATGTTTGTATCCCCGTCGAAAGACGACCTTTATATTTGGTGCGAATGTTGTCGACCATGAGCGCAGCCGCTTTCGACTTTAATTCATCGGGCAACAAATCGAAGTGAAGCGCAATCGCATAACCGGCTTGAGTATCGCCCGTTATTTTTCCGTCGGCTTGAACAAATTCCTTGATAAAAGATGATTTAATGCCTTCGGCCAATTTTTGGTACCGGTCGGCTTCATCGGGATATCCGATCACATCGGCCATTTTTGCCAGTATTTGCGTGGAACGCGCGAAAAAAGCGGTGGCAAATATTTCTCTGGGCACCGTTGCTCCCGTTCTCGGCCATCCCGAAGTCATAATTTTATCGCCGTTCATCCAATCGCTGTAATCTTTGTTACGTCCGTTGCGCCATATCAAATCCGGATTGTTGCGGTGAATATATTCGACCCATTCTTTGGCTGCCGAAAATTGTTCTTTCATTAAACGCTTATCCGCATAGTTTACATAAGCCGTCCATGGTACGAAAACTCCGGCATCACCCCAAGCCGGCACGCCTTTGGTATCGTCGTTGACGGTACCCGGATGCGGTGCATAATCGGGAAACCGACCGTCGTCCGATTGTCCGTCGCGAATATCCTGAGCAAACTTTGTGATGAAAGCCGCCAAGTCCATATTAAAAACGGCCGTTTGTGCAAACGCCTGTATGTCGCCCATCCATCCAAACCGTTCGTCGCGTTGCGGACAATCATTGGGCGTACTCACCAAATTGGACCGTTGTGTCCACAAGATATTGCTCATCAATTGATTCAATGATGCATCGGAGCAAGAGAAATTACCGGTAAGCGCCGAAGAAGAATGAAAAACCTTTACCACAATATCATCCGGGGTAGGTGCTTCGGCAACTCCCGATATTTCCGCATAACGAAATCCGTGGTACGTAAACGCCGGTTCGTATTCAAACACGCCATCCTTGCGGGGTGTATATTGGTCAATTTGCGGCGCGAGCCGAATACTTATCGTATAAAGCGTGCCGTCATCGTATATCGCTTCGCCGTGGCGCATGGTGACGGTTTTACCTGCCTTGCCTTTCAATTTAAGCTTGCAATATCCCACCAAGTTTTGCCCGAAGTCGATCACATACACGCCCGGCTTCGGTTCGGTTATCGATTTCGGTTTTAATTCCATTTCCACCTTAATCGGTTCGTTGCGCAACGAAACCAATCGAGTCGCATCTCGTACGAAAGCGCCCGCATGTTTCCAATCCTTATCGTCAAATCCCGGTCGATCCCACCCGGATTGTTCCAATCGGGCATCGTACATTTCGCCGCGATAAATACCTGCCGCCGTAACGGGGCCTTGTACCGTTGTTTTCCAACTTTCGTCGGTAACGATGACTTGACGCGAACCATCGGCAAATTCTATTTCAATTTGAGCCAACAGACGAGGATATTTACCATACGTAAATCGGCCCGTACGCCATAATTCTCCCGCATACCATCCCTCGGCTACGGCAGCAGCAGCGGCATTTTCGCCTTGTCGAATCAATTGCGTCACGTCATACGTCTGATAACTCACGCGTTTGTGATAATCCGTCCATTCGGGTGCGAGAAGTTGATTGCCGAGTTTTTCGCCGTTGACATGAAATTCGTAAATCCCCATGGCCGTGACATAAGCCGTGGCCTTTTTAACGGGAGAACTTACGTTAAATGCTTTACGGGCATAGGTTGCGGGCAATGCTCCGTACATATCGAGTCCCAACGGTGTCGATCTTAATATGCCGTCGGTCAAATAAAACGGATTCCAATTCCATCGATTAACCGCATCGTTGGTAATGACTTTGGCTTTTTCGGTCAAATTCTCTTCTCCCCGAAGCACCTGCATTTCGGCCAAAGCAAACGCATAGCTGTTTTTGTCGCGCATAGCCAAACGGGAAACGGTCAATCGCACGAAACGAGCGGTTGCGGAAGAAAAATCGTAACGTTGCGGCGTATCGCCGGGATTGGGTATGTCTTTTTTCGCAAAATCGGCCACCATACGGGCGTCCGAAAAGTCTTCTTTGTTTGCCGCTTCTATCGTAAAACGTACGGGAAACAAATATCCCGGAACGTCGGCTTTGTAGTCGAACGGGCGAGCGGGGAACAACTTGATCGCATCAAACGATTGTTCTTTGCCCAAATCGATGATTACTCGTTGCGTTGTATCGGCTCTACGAACGGTAAGGCTGCAAAAACCGTCTAATTTCGGTATCAGTTCTATTTTTTCGTTCATGGCCGTACTGTCGGCGATCCATTTCGCCTGCCAATCCCTTTCATTCAGCAATCCCATGCTCCAATGCGCCGGGTCGCTCCACCCCGAAGGTTTTCCGTCTTTGTCCCATACCATTACTTTCCACCATGCTTCCATGCGTGATGTCAAATTTTTGCCCGCATATACGATATGCGTCGTTTGGTCGGAAGTCACCTTCTCGGTATCCCACAAATCGCCGATTCCTTTATTCAAATTTTCGGGAGAACCGGCAACCAATATACGGTAAGCGGTTTGTTTTTGTCCGTTTTCGTTCGAGGAGAGCACCCAACCCAATCGCGGAGATGTTTCATCGATGCCCGCGGGATCAACCAAATATTCCGTTTTCAACGAACCGATTCGCAACGATCCGTTTTGAGCATAGGCGGAAAACCCACTCAATGCCGTGAACAAAAAAAGAATGCCGATAACAAGGAGTGAATTTTTTTTCATATCGCGTGTTTTTAATGATTAGGAATCGGTATATGATTTTTCGACCAGTTGCAAAATATATTGCAATTCGGCATCGGTTCGGAACGAAATAACCATTCGTCCGGCACCCGAGGCATCTCTTTTCAGGTCGACTTTAGCGCCGAAATATTCGCTTAATCGTTTTTTCAAATGTTGTTCTTGTTCGTCATCGGGGACATCGACCGGCGGATGCGGATCTTCGTAGATCAAAACTTCGCCTTCGGTTCGTTGATCGTCGGTTTTTTCGTCAACCTTCGTGTCAATCGGTTCCGATATCGGGGGTTGTTCGTTTTCGGGGTTATTGAGGTTGCGAACGACAAGTTCCACTTGGCGAACGGACATTTCGTTTTCGATAATGTCCCGCAATAATTGCAACTGTTGTTCCGGTTGTTCCACATTGACCAATGCACGGGCGTGGCCCATGCTGAGCACGCCTTGTCGAATGGCAAGCTGCACTTCGGCGGGTAATTTCAACAAACGCAAATAGTTGGCAACGGTCGATCTTTTTTTCCCGACACGTTCACTGACGCTTTCTTGCGTCAATTGGCATTCGTCAATCAAACGTTGATAACTGATGGCCACTTCGATCGCATCCAGATCTTCGCGTTGGATATTCTCCACCAAAGCCAATTCCAACAT
>JAVBNP010000303.1:0-9083 GCA_031551455.1 Bacteroidales bacterium
GGAGGTGATATGACGAGTCGATTGTAAATGTTCCATGAGGCAGTTTAAAAAGTCGAAGACAAACGTCATTGAGCGATAAAATAAGCCTTTTTAAACATTCAACGTTTATCAAACCGTATAGATACGGTTTATTTTAACATAAAACCCATCAAGCTTCAAAGACTTGATGGGTTTTAACTTATTTATTGAGACCCGGATATAATCCGTGGGAATGTGTTATGCCGGCTTAACCTCTTCGGTAATACACAAAAATCGATATATTTCGTTGAGAGCGTTCCGTTGCGGAATAAATAATTGATAACAAATATAGTTGTTTTCCAAAATGGTTATGCGGTCGTGCGTTCTTTGAACGTTTCCGGCTCGCAAAGCATTCCAAACTTTATCGTATTCGCGGCCTTCCAAATCATGCGTATCGGTATAAATATCCCGATAATCGCGGCCCGCCATCATTTCTTTGGTGATTTTAAACTTATCGAGCAATACTTGATTGGCATCGATAAAATGCATGTCCGTGTCAAGTTCCACCACACATAATGTGCCTTTTATGGCATTCACGAAACTGCTGTATTCGGCTTCCTTGCGTGCCCATTCTTCTTGAGTGGCTTGCAATTCTTCCATGTTTTGGCGCAACTCTTCTTCTTGTTCCGACATTTCCTGCGTTTGTATTTTGGCTTGTTCGAGTAACGCCGCAGTACGCTCGCTCACTTTAAGCGCCGAAATGGTTGATGCGATGCTTTCGCTGACCTTTTCGACAAATTCCCGAACATGAGGCTGAAATTCCGTAAATGCGGCTAACTCTAACACACCGAAAATTTCTTCGTTCACTTTCAATGGTACGATCAGAATTGCGGATGGCGTATCACCTCCCAACCCCGATGTGATTTCCACGTAATCGTGCGGTACTTCGGTCATATATATTGTTTCGCCTTCTTGGAAACAAGTTCCGGCCAATCCTTCTCCGATTTCGATCCGTTTTTCGGCAAATTTCTTGCGATCATAGGCATAACACGAACGCATTTCAAGAAATCTGTTTTGAAGATCACCATCGTTAACCACGAAAATACCGCCTTGATTGGCATCGATGTATCGAACCAGATTGTACAATACTTCATGGGTCATGGTTTCCATGTCGGTATTGTTGTTGCGGAGTATTTCGGCAAATTTGGCCAATCCCTGTGCTGCCCAATTGCGTCGTTGATCTTCGGTTTGACGCTTTTGCTCCTCGGCGTCGGCTCGTTGCAAGCTTGCCCGCATGTTCAGCAACGAATTTCCCAATACGTCGTCGTTACTCAGCGTTTGATATTCGGCATCCAATCGACCTTTTCCTATTTCATCGGCAAAAGCGGTCGTCGATCGCAGCCCTTCGATCAATGTATTGATTGAGGTGGCAATCATGCCGATTTCATCGTTTTGCGTGATCGACGATTTCTCGGACAGATTTCCCGTAGCCAATTTCCCGATCAACGAATCTATTTTTTTCAACGGTTTTACAATGGACATTTGACTGTACAACGCCGAAATCAATACGATGATAATGAGGATAATGTTGGTATAAATAATCAAACGTTGAAAACTCGTAAAGTCGTTCGTAATTTGTTCTTGCGCAACCCTTGCTTGCTCGCTGAACGAATGTTCCAACTTTCTCAAACGCCCGACAATATCATTGGTTAACACGGATATTTCGCCGTTTTCGTCTACCATGGTGGATACGTCGAAAAATACCAATGCGTCATCATAGCTCGACACATCGTTGAGTTGATCCATAATGTATTTTTGTTTGGAAAACAAGGTATCCCGAATGGCAGTGCAAACCTGTTCCAGTTTTGTGCGCTCATCGTCGGCCCAATGTCGGGAAAGTCCCAACAAAGAATCGCGTAATACGGGAAACTCGTTATCCTGCAAATTTGCAAGTGCGAGTTTATCTTGCGTATCGTTAATTTTATCGATAAAAACCCAGTTTTTGGTCAACATTTTCGAAGTGGTGATCAAGTCGGAAAGTTGCGTTAAATTATCCCGACTGGGGTTCAATACCGTGATGATTTTATTTTCAAGTTCTTGGTATTTACGGCCCGTTCGATTGTTCAAGTATAAACTGATCAATACGGCAAGAATAATCACTCCGAAACCGGAGCCCAATTTTCGCGTAATGGTTAACTTCATTTTGGAAGATTTTTAGATTCGTACATAAAACCGGCTTTCATAAAGTTACAAATATCATGTTTTCTTCACATGCATCATTCAACAAGCAGCAACACAAAAATGTTGCGAATTATTTGTTATACGTAAAAATTCGAACGGGGTTACACAAAAAAGGATCATATCATAATTTCGTTGCATTTTTGAATTATTCCGATCGTTTCTTAAACTTTCAAGGTTACTTCCCGAAATAACAAAAGCGCCTCAATATTATGAAGCGCTTTTGCAAATATTAAACTCTTTTTTGTTTATTCATCCCACCAAACGGGTTGCAAAATGTCATGAACCACAATGGCATTAGGATTGTATAGTCTTTCATCGACAACGGTGGGGAGTCTGCGGGGAATTCCGGAAACAGCGCCTTGATCATTCGGGATCAAGGTCGGGAATCCGGTTCTTCTCCAATCAGCCCACGCCTCTGTATTCAAAAACAAAGCTAAATATTTTTGCGTCATGATCTTTTCCAACGTAATGGTTGCTCCGGTTTCCGATGCTTCAGCTGCAACATATTCCGCGGAAGCACTTTCTCCGGTTACGTTTAACACAGATAATTTTACGGCTTCGTTATATGCTTCGGCCGCTTCCGCATTTTGATTCAATCTTAGGTTTGCTTCCGCTTTGATAAACAATGCTTCAACGTGTGTAACAATCGGAATGGGAGCTATCGGGCCATTGATATAAGGTCCTAAGATGGAGGCTTCTTGATCCGGATCGTTTGCGGGGCTGCCGACATAATTGCCGTCTTCATTTTCATCCGCATAGAACGGCAAGCGTGGATCTTGCTTGGATGTCAGCAGGTTTATAAAAAGCTCCCCCATTCTCATGTAGGTATCCCGGTATAAAAAGAACCAATACCACTGATTATTATCGGAGTATGGACTTCCGTATTTGGCAATCAGATCACCTTTTGCCGTCACGTTGGCCAAAGCCGCCAACGCTTGATTGGCCGAACCTTGGGCGTCTTTTTTACTCAACCGATTTGCATAACGAGCTTGAAGCATATATACCAAATTTTCCCATTTTTCCAAATCACCTTCGAAAAAGAAATCATCCTCTCCGGGTAAAAAGAGGTTTTCTTCTTCCGGTTTGGAAAATTCTTGGAGCGCGGTATTCAGAAGTTCTTGTATGTACTCGTATACTTGTTCTTGAGGTTCAAATTTTGGAGTCAAATTTCCCGTAATTAAGCCCAACCCGGCTTCTCTTGCCGGAACATCGCCCCATGTATCTGTGGCAATGGCAAGCGCCATTGCTTTGATAACGCCGGCCATCCCTTTGTAATAAGGATTTTCGTCACCGGCTTTTTGGATAATATCGTTTGCCGGTTGGACGGCATCATTATACATGGTATTCCATTCATTGGTATTGGCGCCTTCTTCAAATGAGTAATAAGCCCAGTCCAAACACTGTTGATCGGTACCTGCCATTTGTTGAGTTAAAACGGGAGCAATGCGCGAAATTCCCGACGTATAGGCAGTTTGTAAACCTAATTCCGAAGCGGTTAATATTTGCGCCATGGCAACTTCGGCAGGATTATTGGGTGATTCATCGTATCCTTCGACAAAGTCGCTGCAACCGGTTGAAATAATGATGAATGATCCGATGAGTATTAAAAATATATTTTTCATTTTATGGAAAATTTTCTTGTTATAAAATACCAAACTTCAAACCAAAGGAGAATGATTTTGTTCCCGGGTTGTTGAAGTAATCGAACCCATTCAAATTTGATCCGGCTCCGGCCAAACTGGTTTCGGGATCAACTCCCGGATAATCCGTTTTTAACCATAAATTACGAGTGAGGAATGACACTTCGACAAATTTGAACCAACTGTTTTTGAGATCAAATCGATAAGATAAAGACAAATCGCGCAATCGAATCCACGATCCTTCAAATACGGCATTTTCGGTAGCCGATAAGGGGCCGTCACCTTTATAATTGACAAAATAATTATAAGCGGAAACTTCTATGTCGTTGGGTGTTCCATCTTCTTTCACACCCGGAACAACAAAAGTTCTTTCTCTATCAGCCGATTCGGCGGTACGTCCCAATTGATTCATTCTGGCAACGGTTCCGCACCATAACATACCCCCTTGACGAATGTCTAATAAGGCACTTAACGTAAATCCTTTATACGTAAAAGTGTTACGAAGTCCCGCGGTCCAATCCGGGAACGGGTTACCCAAATTTTTTCTTTGTACGGAAACTTTCGGCAATCCGTTTGAACCGATAATGAGTTGTCCGTTATTGTTACGCTCCCAAGCCGTAGCATACAAGGCCCCGTAAGCATCGCCTTTGATGGCCAAAGAGGCAATAGATGTGAAAGCCGATTCAAGATCGATTTCGTCAACGCCGTCGGCCAGAGTTAAAACCTCATTTTTGTTCCGGGTAAAGTTGACATTAACAGACCATTCAAAACCGGATCTTTTCACGGGGGAGGCATTCAGCAATATCTCGATTCCTCTGTTGCGCATAGATCCGGAATTAGCCGTGATCGACCGAAATCCGGAAGAACCGGCCTTAGGTGTGTTAACCAAAATGTCTTGAGTTTTTTTGTTGTACCAAGTGAATTCGAATCCCAGTCGATTATGGAAAAAGCTCATATCCAATCCGAGTTCGGTTTCAATGGATTTTTCGGGCTTTAAATTGGCATTCCCGATAATGTTGTTGTACGCAAATCCGCCCAATCCGAGATAAGGAAATGAATTACCATCCGTGAAACCATCGGCATAATAAGGTTTCACGTACAATGTTTTTGAAGTGTACGGATCGGGGCTATTTCCTCCCGTTGCCCACGCTGCTCTCAATTTACCATACGACAAAATGTTTTTTTGCGGAATAAATTCAGTAAATATAAACGAACCGCTGACGGACGGATAAAAGAAATTATTCTTTGACCGGCCGAAAGTGGAAGACCATTCATTTCGTCCCGTAAAATTTACGAATATGTACCGATCCCAAGACAAATGCAAATCGGCAAATAATGCCGATGATCGTATAGTTTCCTCATGATCATCCGTATATAGATCAACGGCATTGGACATACTGTAAAAATTAGGAGTAAGTAGTTGTTGTCCTCTGCCATACAGTTCGCCTAAATAATTATGCGTTAAATTTCCGCCCAAATCCAATGATGTTGATAGCTTCTCCATCCAAGTCCGATTGGCCGAAATAATAACATCTTGATAAAACTGTTTCGAGGTTACGTCATGTTCTTCAATTTTACCGTCAGGATATGCATTTGAATTCAGCGCAAAAATCTGTTTTCGTCTGTCCGTATACACATCGGCTCCGACTTTGTACGAAGCTTTCAGCCACGACATAACATCGTATTGTAATATCAAGTTGCCGATAAATCGATTGATGTCATCTTTGAACGGATTATTATAAGCCGTCCAGTAGGGATTGTCGTAACTCGAGACATAATTATTACTACTGCCGTCTTCATTCTGCCAATCCGATAAATTCCAAGAAACAGGTGCTCTCATGAGCGGTAACATGATACCGGAAGTATTGCTTCCGTTTTGAACTTTGGTGCTGTTTGAATTTGTGTAACTCATCGATGCCGAAGCCGTAAAAGCGTCGGTAATTTTCGAATCTGCATTTAGTCGCACGGATGTACGGTTAAAATCGGAATTCGGCACAATACCGTTTTGATCCAATCTTCCGATAGACGCACGAAACATGTTTTTATCGTTACCTCCCGTAATGGCTAAATTTTGAGTGACGGCGATCCCCGTTTCGAAAAAATCTTTGGTATTGTCATAAGTTCGAACGCCGTCTAAGCTGCTGATGGCCGGTCCCCAACTTTGTACCGTTCTTCCCGGCAAATAACCGTTGGCCAAAGTTCCTTGTGCATATTTGGTCTGTTCTTCGGGAAGCCTACCGACCGTGTTAAGCTCCGTGGTAATACCATACACCACTTTCGGGACTCCGAGACCACCTCTTTTGGTAGTATAAATAATGGCCCCGTTTGCTGCTCTTGCTCCATACAAAGCGGCGGCAGAAGGACCTTTCAATACCGTAACCGACTCGATATCGTCGGGATTGATATCCAATGCCCGATTGGAATTATTAACACCTTCCAAGATCGGATTGAACGGATAATCTCCTGCAACCGTCGATCGAGTGCTATTGTCGATCGGTACGCCGTCTAACACGATTAACGGTTGGTTATTTCCCGTAAAAGATGAATTACCGCGAATCAAAATTTTACTGGAAGCACCCGGTACACCGCCCGAACTGATCACTTGCAAACCGGCAACTTTGGATGCGAGAGAGTTAATAACATTGGTCTCACTGGTTCTTGCAATTTCGCCTGAACTTACACTCTGGACCGAATATCCCAACGATTTCTTTTCTCGGGAAATCCCCATGGCGGTGACAACAACTTCTTCAATCTCTTGTGCGCTTTCTTGCATTGCCACATCAATAATTCGTCGGTTTCCCACGGCAATTTCTTGGGGGACCATTCCCACGAAGGTAAATAACACCGTTGCTTCTTCGGGTACTTGAAGCGAATATTTTCCATCCAAATTGGTTACCGTTCCGATGGTGGTACCTTTTACCGAAACCGAAACTCCCGGTAACGGTTGTCCGTCATCGACACCCGTGACGGTGCCGGATATTTGCACCTGTTGGGCAACCAAGCCGGTTAGTCCGATGCATAATAATACAATAATTGTTAAAATTTTCTTCATACGTTACGATTTATTGTTTCATTTTTCCTCGAATATCGTACAAAAGTAACAAGAAAATGCTGATATCAAACAGGTGGCACGTATTTTTTTTATTTTTTTGCGCAAAAAAACACGATTTTACATAATTTGTCAATTGCGGTATTTTAAGTACGTTTTGTTTGACCAAGTAAATGTCTTGATCCTTCATCGCGGGATAACCGGTTTCGGAAAGAATGTATTATTTTTGCCGTGCGGTGTTTCCACCACATTAATTCGAATTGTTTCTTTTCTAAATTTTTATTCTGCTTGCGAAATTTAAGTCGTTTGTTTTTCGTTTTTATTGTCTTGTTCGGTAGCCCTCTTCGCGCCGAACAACGTTCGGATTCCGTATTTTTTCAGCCGTTGGATATTCCCGTTTTGTTATCGGGAACTTTTGCCGAATTGCGGGCCAACCATTTTCATTCGGGAATCGATTTTCGAACGCAGGGAACTTCGGGGCACAAGGTTTATGCTTGCGAAAGGGGTTACGTGTCGCGTATTTTCGTATCTCCGGGCGGCTACGGCAAGGCATTGTATATAACCCATCCCAACGGATATTCAACCGTATATGCGCATTTGGACGGATTTAACGATGAAATCGCGGCGTATGTCAAGCGGCAGCAATACAAACGGGAACGATTCAATGTCGACTTGTATCCCGATTCGACGCTTTTACCGGTGAGGCGCGGCGAAATAATCGGATTTTCCGGAAATACCGGAGGGTCAAGCGGTCCGCACCTGCATTTCGAGGTGCGCGAAACGAAAACCGAAAGTCCGCTCAATCCGCTTTTGTTCGGGTTCGGGGTAAAAGATAACATCGCTCCAACCATGCGTCGATTGGCCGTTTATCCGATGGGGAAGGGCAGTACGGTGAACGGTTCGACCGAAAAAATGATTTTGGATTTGGAAAAATCGGGAAAAACGTATCGCATCGTCGGCAACAAAGCAATTAAAATAAAAGGAAAGGCGGCTTTCGGTATCGATGCATACGATCAAACATACGGATCGGCGAATCGTTGCGGTCCGTACGGCATCAGATGTTGGGTGGACAGCATCATGATTTTTTCGCAGACGATGGATAAATTTTCATTTGATGAAACGCGGTATGTCAACAGTTTGATCGATTATGCGTATTATGCGGAAAAACGCGTTCGTTTCAATCGTTTGTATATTGAGCCGAATAATCGATTAGGTGTTTATGATCGGTATGTCGACAAAGGTATTGTGCATTTCTCCGATTCCGCCGCACATAAAGCGTTAATTGCCGTCCGCGATTTACACGGCAACGTTGCGAAATTGAATTTTTCGTTTGTATCCGTTCCGGCGGCCGAGACTGTTGCCGCCACAGCATTACCGCATGTGTTTGATGTGTCCGGCGTGCCCGGGCTTTCGGAAAACGAATACAAGAAAGAGTTTGTGTTTAGGCAGGGGAATGTTAAAGTGACCATACCAGCCGATGCTCTTTACGACGACATCGATTTTGCATATAATGTGTCCGAATCGCCCAAAGGTCTTTATTCGGAAGTGCATCATGTTCATTTCTCAAATATTCCGTTGCATAAAGCCGTTTCCGTGGAAATTGTCGCTGCCGGTTTGCCCGAACGTTTACGCGATAAGGCATTACTTGTTATCGTTGAACCTAACGGAAGTCGCAGTTATGTCGGCGGAAATTGGCAAGACGGCACGGTCGTCGGCGCATCGAGAGTGTTCGGTAATTTTGCCGTCGGAGTCGATACCGTTCCTCCGCGCATCACGCCGATTAATATCAAAAAAGGAGCCGATATGCGGGGTGTGAAGAATATTCGGTTCAAAATCAAAGATGATTTTTCGGGAATCGACACATATAACGGATGGATTGACGGACAGTGGGCGCTTTTCGAATACGATGCCAAAAATGATTTGATTTTTTACGATTTCGATCCGGATAAATTGACCAAAAACACGAAACACATATTGGATTTGAAAGTAACGGACAACAAAGGAAATGCCTCCGAATATCGGACCGATTTTACATGGTAATCGGGTAATGCGATAAATCACCGTCACTTATTTCGGGATTTCTTGATTGGTGTTCGGGTTCGTTACACATGTGTATCGAATCCGAACACATTTAATAAACGCTTTAAAAAGAATTGATTAAAAAACAAAAAATTACATATACGGCCGGGTTGTTG
>JAVBNP010000250.1:0-20932 GCA_031551455.1 Bacteroidales bacterium
AACAACTTACCAACTTCGTTTTTATGGGAATGGGTGAACCGTTTGACAATACGGATGAGGTGATGAAATGTTTGGAAATACTTACCGCTGATTACGGTTATGCTTGGGCGCCCAAACGCATTACCGTATCCACGATCGGGATTATTCCGGCAGTACGGCGTTTCATGGACGAAACTCGTTGCCACTTGGCCGTGAGCTTGCATCATCCCGATTCGACGGAACGTCGACGTCTGATGCCTGCGGAAAACAAATATCCCGTCAAACAAGTGATCGACTTGTTGAAAACATACGATCTGAACAAACAACGACGTATTTCTTTCGAATACGTCATGTTGGCGAGCATCAACGATTCGCCGAAACAAGCCGCCGATTTGGTACGTTTGTTATCGGGTTTGCGATGTCGCGTCAATCTGATTCGCTTTCATGCCGGTCCCGACGACTCGTTAATGCCGTCCGGCGATTCGGTTATTCGACAATTTGCCGACACGCTCAGCAAAAAAGGGATCATTACTACCGTTCGTCAATCGCGCGGACAGGATATTGATGCGGCATGCGGCATGCTTTCGGCCGCAAGAAACAAATACATATAACGTATCTTCGAGTGATGCAACATCCGGGAAAATTGCGGATGTTTTTAATATTTGCTAAAGCAATTTTTATTTAGACTCAATTAAAAGTTTCGAAAAAACAACTACCTTTACGGTCAAATTTTAACGGTAACAACCATGAAATCCATGCAATTGACGGGGATTCGGCAAATGAAAATGTTCGAAGTACCGAAGCCCGATATTCAAAATGATACGGACGTACTTATTCGAATGTGTGCCGTCGGCGTTTGCGGATCGGACGTTCATTATTATACTTCCGGAAAAATAGGTTCACAAGTGGTGCAATATCCGTTTCCGGTCGGTCACGAAGGAGCCGGAATCGTCGAAAAAGTCGGAAGTGCGGTTAAATCGTTACGCCCGGGCGATCGTGTTGCCATTGAGCCGGCTATGCCGTGCGGTACATGTGATCAATGTTTGGTCGGTCGGCCGCATACGTGTCGCAAATTACGATTTCTCGGTTGTCCCGGACAGGCGGACGGTTGTTTGTCCGAATACATTGTAATGCCTCAAGGCAGTTGCTTGCCCATCCCCGAAAGCATGAGTTTTGAGCAAGCCGCCGTTTCCGAACCTTTGGCCATCGGTTTGTATGCGGTAAAACTCGCGGGCGATCTCAACGGAAAAAATATCGCAATACTCGGTTCGGGACCGATCGGACTCAGTGTACTTGCGGCGGCAAAACTCGCCGGAGCGGCAAAAACATACATTACCGACAAAATAGACGAACGTTTGAAAATAGCGCAACAAAGCGGCGCCGATGAAACATACAACATTTTACGTCAAAATGTTGTTAAGGAAATAGCCGATCAAAACCCGTTGATGTTGGATACGGTATTCGAGTGTTGCGGTCAGCAGGAAGCGTTGGATCAAGCCATCAATCTGTTAAAACCCGGAGGAAAACTTTTGATTGTGGGAATTCCCGAATTTTCGCGATTTTCGTTTCCCGTGGATGACCTTCGCAGAAAGGAAATTTGCATTCAAAACGTTCGTCGGCAAAACGGATGCGACAAAGAAGCCGTCAGGGTGATTGCCGACGGTTCCGTCGCGACGGATCATTGGATCACGCATCGCTTCGGATTAGAGGATTGCAAAGAAGCTTTCGACTTGGTGGCCGAATACCGCGACGGAGTGATGAAAGCGATGATCGACATTCAATAAATTCGAATATTCGACAACATATTCCCTGCATTCGTTAATACCGCATACAACCGCGAATGCATAAATCGGTAATCGACATCAAAGATTAATCGGTTGTCGTCAATTATCAATTATCAAAAACATGACGGATCATACCGACATAAAAAATCGTGCAAAGGATATTTTTACCAAATATCTGGAGCGTAACGGACATCGAAAAACACCCGAAAGATATGCCATTCTGGAAGAAATATATTCGCAGAATTCGCACTTCGACATCGAGTCGTTGTATATCTTGATGAAAAACAAAAATTACAGAGTGAGTCGCGCTACGCTGTATAATACCATCGATTTGTTACTTGATTGCAATTTGGTGGTGAAACATTTATTCGATAAAAACATTGCTCAGTTCGAAAAGGCATATCCCGGAACGCAACACGAACACATGATTTGCATTAAAACGGGAGAAGTGGTCGAATTTTCCGATCAACGACTGCAAGCGATTATCGGAGAGATTTGCGAAAAATACAATTTCGATCATATCCGACATTCGTTGTACATTTACGGAGAAAAAAAATAATGTTCCGATGTCGCGGTTAATCGGCAATTTTGCGAATAAAATCAATCGATACAATAACCTCGTTATGTAATGATAAACCTATCGGGTTTTAAAAACCCGATAGGTTTCAACCGACCTTATGGTAAAAGTGATTGATTCGGACTCATAATACATCATTTTTACGCCGATGCCTGTCTTTCCCCGAACAACATAATCCGTTAACATTTCGAAATATCGAATTTTCGGATATGTTTCTCTCGGCTTTCAACCAAATTTGTTTTATTTTGCAGCGTTAAACTTTATGTTCGGAAAATGAAAGATCAACATATTTCCATTATTTGCAAAGAGTTGGGCCTGCGTGAACAGCAAGTTCGCAATACGTTGGAGCTCTTGGCCGACGGAGCAACCGTTCCTTTTATCAGTCGTTACCGCAAGGAAGCCACGGGCAGCTTGGACGAAGTGCAAATTGCCGCCATTCAAAGCCGTTACGAAAAATTGCTCGAAACAGACAAACGTCGGGAAGCTATTCTTCGATCGATCGAAGAACAGGGTAAACTTACCGATGAGTTGAAACGACAAATCGAAGTGACCGAAAGCATGTCGGAACTCGAAGATCTTTATCTTCCGTACAAACCCAAACGTAAAACCCGCGCATCGATTGCTCGCGAACGCGGGTTGGAACCGTTGGCCGTACAACTGATGAAACAAACGGACAACGATACGGAATCCGCGGCGCAAAAGTATTTGAACGATGATGTTCCGACGGTTGAAGATGCATTGCAGGGCGCACGCGACATCATTGCCGAACAAGTGAACGAAGACGCCAAAGCACGCGATACCGTTCGTCGCTTGTTTGCGCGAGATGCGGTGATATATTCCAAAGTAGTCAAAAGTAAGGAAACCGACGGCGAAAAGTATCGCGATTATTTCGATTTTTCGGAATCGTTGCGTCGTTGCCCTTCGCACCGTTTGTTGGCCATGCTGCGGGGAAAAGACGAGAATTTTTTGCGCATTACCATCGAACCCGACGAACAAAAAGCGTTCGAGATGCTGAACAAACAATTCGTGAAAGGACGTACCGCCGCGTCACATCAAGTGGAAGAAGCGGTGAAGGACGGTTACAAACGTCTGTTGTGCCCGTCCATCGAAACGGAATTTGAGGCTTTGGCGAAAGAAAAAGCCGACGACGAATCCATCAATGTGTTTGCCGATAACTTGCGTCAATTGCTGCTGGCCTCGCCGTTGGGTCAAAAAAACGTGTTGGCCATCGATCCCGGATTTCGTACCGGATGCAAAGTCGTATGCTTGGATGCACAAGGAAACTTGAAACACAACGAAACTATTTATCCGCATAAGCCGCAAAGCGAAGTGGTGGAAGCCAAACGGAAAATCATGTCGCTGATAAGCGCTTATAAAATCGAAGCCATCGCCATCGGAAACGGTACTGCCGGTCGCGAAACGGAGCGTTTCATTCAAAGCATGGCATTCGGTCGCGACATGCAGGTATTTATCGTTAACGAAAGCGGAGCATCCATTTATTCGGCATCAGCCGCGGCACGCGAAGAATTTCCCGACTATGACGTGACGGTGCGCGGAGCGGTATCCATCGGACGTCGTTTAATGGACCCGTTGGCCGAATTAGTAAAAATCGATCCCAAGTCCATCGGCGTGGGGCAATACCAACACGATGTGGATCAAAACAAACTTAAAAAGAGTTTGGATACGGTGGTCGAAAGTTGCGTCAATCTGGTGGGTGTCAACGTCAACACGGCAAGCAAACATTTGCTGGTGTATGTGTCGGGACTCGGTCCTCAATTGGCGCAAAACATTATCGATTACCGTAAAGAACACGGGGCCTTTTCTTCGCGCAGGGATTTAAAGAATGTTTCCCGCATGGGCGATAAATCGTTTGAACAATGTGCGGGATTCCTTCGCATTCCCGATGCAAAAAATTCGTTGGACAACAGCGCCGTGCATCCCGAAAGTTACCACATTGCGGAACAAATGGCCAAAGATTTGAACGTTACAGTGAACGATTTATTGAAAAACGAAAACCTACGGAAACAAATCAAAACCGAAAAATACGTAACGGACAAAGTCGGACTTCCCACCTTGAACGACATCATGCAAGAGTTGGCCAAACCGGGCTTGGATCCGCGTACGCAGGCAAAAGTTTTCGAATTCGCTCAAGACGTACATCGCCCGGAAGATTTAAAACCGGGAATGGTATTACCGGGTATCGTTACCAACATCACCAATTTCGGATGTTTTGTCGACGTCGGAGTAAAACAGGACGGATTGGTACATGTATCGCAATTGGCCGACAAATACGTGTCGCATCCGTCGGAAGTAGTTAAATTGAATCAACATGTAAAAGTAAAAGTATTGGATGTGGATTTGGCGCGTAACCGGATTTCGTTCACGATGAAACCGGGAAAAGAACCGAACCAAACAAACGCAACCGGCGAACCGGCTCGTTAATCGGCAAACAATTCCTCCAAATCGATTTCCAACCCTTTGAATACGTGAACGGGTACTTTTCCTTTTTTCTCGTAAACGGTTCCCGCGTCGTATTTTCCGCCGGGTTGCAAAATAAACACACTTAACGCTCTCGAATCGGGATACACCACCCAATATTCCTTTACGCCGCCGGCTTCGTAAAGGTTAAATTTCTCGTTCAGATCGCGTTTTCCGGTACTCGGCGATAAAACCTCGATAATCAGATCGGGAGCGCCCAAACAGCCTCTGTCGTCCAATTTTGCGGGATCGCAAACAACGCAAATATCGGGCTGAACCACCGTATATATCCGATTATCGGTAACGGCGCCGTCCAACGGTATGCGAACATCAAAAGGAGCATGATACACTTTACATTTTCCTTTTCGTTTGCCGATAAACATTCTAAACGGCAATAACAAATTTGAGGTAATATCGGCATGCCTGCGTAAAGGCGCCGATAAAGCATATACAAATCCATCGATCAGTTCCCGTCGTTTATCGTCAATCCACGTCAAATAATCCGCATACGTATACCGTTTGCGGGAATCGAGTTGAATCGGCGAATATTGAATCAATGGTTCTTCGACGATATCGGGCTGTTTTTCTTCCGGTTTCTTATACTTTTTCATAGCCGCTCGACCGGTTTTAGTTTAGATTTTACCGTACAAATATACAAAACAAACAAATGTTTGGCAAATATATTTTCCTTTTTATGCAAAATTTAACCTTGTTTTTTTGATTCTCGGAATATGCTTTAAAATCGTTCGATCAACGGATAACGTTGCTTTGCTTCATTGAGCGAACAGGCATTGAAATGCCACCATTCCCCGCCGACGCTGCGAAACCCGGCTTGAAGCATCACTTGGCGCAAAAGTTGCCTGTTTTGTATCTGATTTTCCTTCAGCAAACCTTCCTCCAATAATTGTTGTTCGTTAGTTATCCCTGCCGCTTTACCGAAATAGTCGAAATCCGTTCCCATATCCAGAGGATGCAATAAACTGTCCGCCAAAGTTAAATCTACGGCCGCTCCGTAATTGTGAAGCCCTGCTTTATCCGGATCCGCCACATAACGACGATATTTTGTATCTTTTACGCATTCCCACATCATTCGCTGCACATGTAACGGACGTGCCGCGTCGTAAACCAACAATCTCAAGTCGGGTCGGAATTCTTTCAACCGTCGATGCGCTTCGGCCAACATTAGTGCAACGTCTTGTTGCAAATAAGCCGCATCGACATCTTCGTAAAGAATTTTTCCGGTAAAATTATTCGGAGTTGCATACATCAGCTTCACGCCGATGGTTCGGTCAATATCGGCAATATCAATCAAATTCAAACTGTCCGCCATCCCGCGAACCTTTGAAATCGTCGAAGACGGAGAAAGACAATCAACGGTGTCCGACAAGGTTTCCGATATATTTTGTTCAACGGTAAATTTATTTGCCGTATGTCGAAATCCGTTTCGGTTCACCGATATCAAAAAAACACCGATAAGCATCAATAAACAACCCGTTATTATGATATATTTTACTCTCAATGATTATTAATTATCGGTTCGGTACAAAGATATGTATTTGTTCTCCCTTATCTCACTCGACCGCGAAATCGACAATGAATCAATAAAACATTCAAAAATACGGCATTAAAATTCTTTTCTGTTTATTTTTACGTTTTCCGCTCGAAAAAGTAAACACTTTTATTGTTTTTACGTATACTCTACGAATGGTAAACTTTAAATGGATCTAAAGTTTATTTACAATTTTTCAGAACATGTCGAAAATCAATGAACAAATTTCGGATTCCGACTTTTTGAGTATGCAACATTTTAAGGAAGAACTCGAACAACTTCGAGAACAAGTAAATAATTTAACGCGCAGCGAAGCAAAATACAGGCATATTGCCGCACATGCCGCTGATGCCCTCCTTGTTATCAACAGGTCCGGGATGGTGGTCGAATGCATTAACGATTACGGCACGATTACGGATTTAAGGGAAGATCAAATTGCGGGACTTGCAGTATGGGACGTATATAAACGTATTCATTTGGAGGATTCTTTATACAAGCATCCTATGGGTATTGTTGATCTGCCGATTTTGTATGAAACCGCCAAAAATGAAGGGAAAAGTATACAAACCATCACGACGCAGACGGGAGAAATTCATACGCAAGCGGAATATTTTTTGCTGAACGATAACGAAGAAAAGTATATCTGCATAGCCATCAGAGACATCACATTCGAACACATTCAAAAACATCATTTGGAACGTAATCGCGTGCGATTAAGAATGATGGTCAAGCAACGTACGGAAGAATACGATGTGTTAAATCGCGAATTATTGAAAGTAAACGGCGAATTATCGCAACAAATTAAAGAAAAAGTCAAAGCTCAAGATCAATTGGCCGAAGTGGTTCGCGCGCAAACAATCGCTGACAGTGAATTACGTTTTAGGCACATTATCAACAAGCTGCAAGACGTGGTAATCATCACCAACGATGAAAATGCCATTACGTATATTACGCCGTCGTGCGGAACCGCATACGGGTATACCGAGGAAGAATTGATGGGGCAATCGATATATTCTATCGTACATCCCGATGACATTTCCAAGGTGAAAGTTTACATGAATTCGATTTTGCGACACGAAGAATTGACGGATTGCGTTTATCGCATTCGCCGAAAAAACGGTGAATGGGCAGATGTGAAGGCGGTAACCGTAAACATGCTGAACGATCGACATATCAACGGCTACGTAACCACGTATACCGATATTACGGGACAAATAAAGGCACAACGACGCATCGAGTATAATTTGGCCAAACAGCAACTGCTTAACCGCATATTGATTCCCATGCAGAAAAGCGAAAATATTTCCGAAACCGTCAACGACGCAATAACGGAAATAGGTCGATTTACCGACGTAAGCAGGGTTTTCATTTTTGAGACATCGCTCGACGGGAAAACCGCCGGTATGACGTACGAATGGTGTAATTCGGAGATTGCTCCCCGAAAAGATAAATTCGGTCAAATCTCTGCCGAGTTATTTAATCCTTGGAAAAATGATTTTTCCGACGGGATTATTGTTCGTTATCCCGGATCGAAAAATATTAATCCGTATTTGCTGGAAACACTTGTCGCGGATGATCAGAAAAGTTTCGTGTTGCTGCCTCTGTTTGTGAACGGAACCTTACGCGGACATATCGGCTTTTCGGAACATCGTTCCAATCGCAATTGGACGCATGAAGAAGAAAGTCTTTTTATCAATTTCGCACAGATTATTTCGTCGGCGCTTCAGCGGCAAAAGTCGGAAAGGGCACAACAATTGTTGCAACAAGCGCTCAGCACGGTACTCGATAATATACCGATGTACATTTGCGTGATTGATAAGGAAAGTCGCGAAATTCTCTTTGCCAATCGTGCGGTTCGAAATACCGAAGACAGTTTGATCGATATAAAGCAAAACATGACGGATACGGGTGATAATATCTTCGAGCACTACGATCCGCAAACGGACAGTTGGACATATCGCATTTCGACTCCCATTACATGGATAGACGGTCGTTCGGTATCTCTTCGCACGATTGAAGACATTACCGAACGAAAAAAAATGGAATTGGAATTGTTCAAAGCAAAAGATCGGGCGGAAGAGTCGGACAAACTCAAATCAGCTTTTCTTGCTAACGTATCGCATGAGATTCGCACGCCGATGAATGCCATCATCGGGTTTTCTCAACTTCTTTCCAAAGAAACAAAACCCGATGAACTGCAAAGATACGGCAATGTCATCAGTGAAAATTCTAAGGTGTTGCTTAAACTGATCGACGATATTATCGACATATCGAAAATAGAAGCGGGACAGATGGAAATCGTTCCGGGACCATGTAATCTGAACAACTTCTTCGATGAAATCAAGGTCTTTTATCGTAAGGAGATGCAACGATTAAATAAAGGCAAAGTGGAATTGGTGATCGACGAGCTTCCCTCCGAAATTACCATCATGACCGACGGGGTTCGTCTGCTGCAAATATTGAGAAACTTGTTGGATAACGCACTAAGATACACGGATAAAGGTTTTATAAAGATGGGGTGTGCCATTTCGGACGACGGATTTATTCGATTTTCCGTAGCCGATTCCGGCATCGGGATTCCGGAAAATCAACAACAAGTGATTTTCGAACGTTTCAGACAATTGGAACAATTACGAAATTTGACCGGCACGGGATTGGGATTGGCAATCTCCCAAAGTTTGGCACGCATGTTGGGTGGGGATATGGGTGTTCGATCGACTGTCGGAGAGGGGTCCACATTCTTTTTCACCATCACGTACAAACCCGTCCAATATAATGTACCAAATACATCGGCTACATCACCGGCATAAATTTTGTGCCTCTTTTATTTATATCAATAAAGAATTATAAGTATTACATTCGTATCAAATTAATCATCAAAAGTAACAGCCATGAAAAAAATTTTTGCAGTCGTAACGGTTTCTTTATTTCTCACTGCAGTGTGTGCTCCGATAACAAGCGTATCAGCTCAAGAACCCGAAAAGAAGGAATGCACCAAAACCGAAAGTAAAGAATGTACAAAGACCGACAAGAAGGAATGTACCAAAACCGAGAAGGAATGTACGAAAGATGCAAAGAAAAGCGATAAGAAAGTTTCCAAAAAAGCTAAAAAATAATCGGATACTTTCCGTAATCAACAAAAAAGCGATGAAAGTCATCGCTTTTTTGTTTTTTATATTATTGGGGCCAATCAGCCCGAATATCACAGAACTTTTAACCGTTTGTCCTTTCTTCAAGGTGACACGTTCATTGGTGAAAGGTTTTCCGTAAAACGGCTCCGAACCCGTGTTGTCGTAATCGGCAACGAGAAATTGAATACGCCTGTCCTACAACCAAGCAGACAAAAATGTGATATTCAGTTCCACCGAGTCCGCAGAACTCGGTGGTAATACTATTCAATTATAACATGACTCGTTGACTTTTTATCCCGGCACAACCTTCATCAAAATTTTCGAAAAACAATGTTACATTTTTTGTCTTCGATTGTCTTAATTGAGTGACATTTATAGTGTCTATTGCACAAATCGCATATCAATTAATGGTTATAATTCAACACATAAATCTGATGAAATGAAAAAAATAGTTTTTATCATCTTAGGCTTATTTTCCATCTCCGTTCAAGCACAACAATCATTCTCAGAAGCATGTGATTTACCGGGTTACGATTGTAATCAAAGAGGATTTAAGAATATTAATAAAAATGAATTAATCATCGTTTTACCCAATGATTCATCAGACATTTTATCTGTAAACTTCAAAAAATATATTAAATCTACGGGGAAAATAAAAACAGAATCTCAACTCCGGAAAAACGATTTTAGAAAAGCTTTATGGATTTTAGGGCCGATCAATCTTTATTCAAACTGGGACAGATTTGAATTGCCTGTAAAGAAAGTAAATAAAGGATTTAAAATAAAAGAGTTTGCATTTACCGATTCTTTAGACGGCTTTAATTACATAACCGATTCTCTAACAAACCCGTTGAGAATCGTTGTTTCCGGCAATAGCCCGGAAGCATTTGAACAAGCAAACAAGATGCATAAGTTCGGTTTTGAATATGCCGTGTTAAGGGATGATTTACCCATATTCATTGGCGATGAAACAAAAAGCGCAAACCTCGACTCGATCAGGAAAAATCATTATGATATCAAAGAGAGTAAGTATTTCACATTCATGTTATCTAAGAGCCTGCCCGATGAAATCGGTAAAAAATTAACCAATGAAACATTACAAAAATACGATATACATGTCGAACGATTTGTTGACAGGATGGAACTGGATTTACCGGTTCATAAAATCATCTTATATATACATGCCGATCAGGAAGAAATTACATATAACAGCGGCTTGTTTATCGTATTATGCAGTCCGGGCTCATCAATAGGCGGGTTTGTTACCGGAAGTATTATTCACAGCACGGGATTGGAATCGGTAGAGCATGAAGCTAATCACCGGCTTTTTGATCAAGTGAATAAGAAAGCGCCGATTTTCCTCGCGGAAGGAATTCAGAAATGGTATGAATTTTCAAATGACGATGAATTGAAGAAAAAAGGATTCCTCAAAGCAAAAGAGTTTATTAATGAAGATTTGACTGGGGTAATTCTCGGAACTTCTCAATTCTTTCAAGAAGATAAATATTATCTGATTTCCGGAATATTTGCAGATTATCTGCTAAGTAAATACGGCCTGAATAAATTCAAGGCAGTTTATAAATATCAACAGAGTGAAATGGATCTCGGATTTGAAAAAACATATGAAAAACCATTGTCCGTAATTCTCCAAGATTATAAAACATGGTTATTGGAATGATATGAATGTTTTTTCTTATACCTTACGACAAAGCTTACATATCGTTCCCGATTTGTCCGTCACCAAATCAATTCGAACATCACGGATCCCTTCACCGTTTGTCCTTTTTTCAAGGTGATTCGTTCGTTGGTGAAAGGTTTTCCGTAAAACGGCTCCGAGCCCGTGTTGTCGTAATCGGCCACGAGAAATTGAATACGTCCGTCCTGCAACCAAGCACGAACGGTTTGTTCTCCGCGTCCGCGAACCCGGATTCCGTTGCCGTCGCCATCGGTCAACCGAGCTTCTTTAATTTGCTTTTTGGAAGAACGAAAATCGATCGAACCGAGAATATTTGCATCATCCTTCCAATTTCCCCGCGGCGTTTCGCGCCATGCTTCCGTCTCGTAAAGCGGTCGGGCATTCAAAACGGCCGTTCCCCGAAGACGGGCAATGTCGTCGGCGGGATACACGGAAAATTCCCCTCTCCGATCCCATCGCAGTTCCCGCATGCTCGGCGGCAATTGAAACAACATGCCGTATTGGCGGGGACGAACATCCTCGCCGAGCGTCACTTCGTAATCCAACCGAACGCCGGCATCGTCGGGAGAAAAATAATAAATCAATTTTCCCTCGGCGCCCCGATGATAAGATGCGTTTACCTCGACAATAACCCGGTTTCTTTCTTTGCGCCAAACAATCTTTTCGGCAAACAGGGTATACATCGGATAATTTTTCACGGGATAAATATTGCCTTGATAAGTTTCGCCCGCCACGTTCGGCTTACCTCCGTCGTCGGCATTCATCGGAACAACACAAAAAACGGGACCTTGCGTTAATACGGTTTTGCCTTTCACGACGGCATGCGTGATCAAGCCCGTTTCCTTGGCAATAACGTAACGAGTGAATCGATCTTTCGCATCAGCAATTTGATCCTCCAAGGTAACAATCACGGCATCCTCCGTTTCGACGACATCGACGGGATAATATAATGCCATCGAAACGTAATCGGAATCGCCGATAATTTCCTCCGCACAAACGAAACCCCGCGGATCGGTCACGCGAACGTATGCATTCAAATACTCGGGACCCGAAACAGGCATGGTAAAAGTTTCCGTTTTACGGGGTGCCAACCGAACCGTCACCGGTTCAGTCTTCTCCCCTTCCCTGCCGACTTCGATTTTCGTCATGCTCAGATCGGTAAAATCATATCGGTTTTCGATGGTCAAGGTCATCAAAGACTTTCCGTCCTTATCTTTCGAGAATTTCGCATCCTTGATGCGTACCGGAGCGTATGCGTGTTTCATAGCCGTATATTCGGGTTTGGTGCGACGCCATCCGTCGATGACGCCCCACGGACCGTATCCCGAAATACGCCCGTCGGATAAATGAAATATATCGTCGATCCCGCTCCATAAAGCTCCGCCGATGCAAGCATCCGCATTATAAACAGCATCGTACATTTGCACCAACGGTTTTCCGTATGCCGCCCGCACTCCCGGATCGGTCACCAATTCGGCGCGATTGTAGCACGACAGATGCGCATATTCGCCGAAAAGAACGGGACGGCTCATCGTGTCGAACGTTGCGAGATCATTGATCCCCGGATAATGATAATTGGCGATATCGGCACGGCTTCCCGCATTGTTGAAATCGCCCGTACATTGATCGTGAAAACATACGGGACGCGAAGAATCCCATTCTTTTATCGCCTTTGTCACTTTTTCCCACAAGGGCGACCAGCGTGACTCGTTGCCCGGCGACCAAACAATAACGGAAGGATGATGACGATTGGCTGCGATATTGTCGGCATTGGCACGCATCATATACGGCAGAAACTTTTCATCCAAATAATCCCACTCCTTCCATATCGGAGAAGCATGGTGTTGTATCCAAGTGAGCGCCGACTCGCATTCGACAAACAGTCCCAACTCGTCGCAAGCGTCGAGAAACTCTTCCGAAGGCGGATAATGCGACGTACGAATGTAATTGCAGTTACCGGCGCGAAACAGTTCCGCATCGCGACGACAGAGTTCGGGAGTGAGGCTGCGCCCGCGCAAAGGGTGCACTTCGTGACGATTGACTCCTTTCAGCTTCACCGGCCGTCCGTTTACCGTCAACTTGTTCCCGCGAATTTCCACTTGCCGCAAACCCACACGCCGGACATTTTCCTGCACCGCGGAACCGTTAACGTAAAGTTTCGTTCGGAGTTGATATAAATACGGTTGCTCGGGATCCCATAGCCGCGCGTTTTTTACTTTTATTACGGCATCGGCCGTATTTTTCGATCCAACCTTCACGCGGGTGCGACCGACTATTTTACCGTCTTCGTTCGTCAATTCGTATTCCGCAACGGCGCCGGACTTTTGAGTGCCCTCATATGCCACGGTCGCATGAATCCGAAGTACGGCGTTTTCATGGTTTTTGTCCAAAAGAGTAACCGCGTCCGTACTTGCAACATTGGTTTCGGGTAAAGCAAAAAGCGTAACCTTACGTACCAAACCTCCCACGGTGTGGGTGGCATATTGCGAGATACACCCCATGCGATCGCTGATCGTCCATGCTTTGACATCCACCCGTAATTCGTTACTTCCCTTCCGTACGGCATCCGTGATATCCAATTCGAAAGGTACCATTCCGCCTTCGTGTTCCCCGACATCTTTACCGTTGACCTTTACCGAACCGTACGAACTGACGCCGTCAAAAAGTATCTTGATGCGTTTTCCCGTCCAATCGTCGGGCAAATCGAACATACGAGTATACACGGCCGTCTCGCCTTCGGGAACTTCGAAATCCTGCATGGCCCATTCGCCGGGAACTTCAATCGGACTTTCTTTAATCCCGTTCGTTTGAAATGTCCATGTACCGTTAAGTGACATGATGCAACTTTCCGTATCTTTTACCCTTTCCGGTTGAGGCGACAATCGGGGAAGATCCGATGCCGAAATATCCATTGAAAAGCAAATTAAAAGAATTGTGAATGAAAGGTGAAGAAATTTCATGGTAAGATTCATTTTAGATTATCCCGAGAACTGAAGGCAAATGTATGATTTATCCCTTGATTGCCCAAACCTTTTCGGGACACTCGAAAATTACCGAACCATGATTCTTCAATAAATTGTTATTTTTGTAACAGATAATAAAAACATATCCGGTTTACGAACCGGTAAACTCAAAAACAACACGATGCAATTAATAGACGGAAAAAGAATCGCCGACGAGATAAAAGCCGAGATAAAGGTAGAAGTGGATATCATACGGGCACGCGGAGCCAAAGTTCCTCATTTGGCAGCCGTACTGGTCGGTCACGACGGCGGCAGCGAAACATATGTAGCGCATAAAGTGAAAGCATGCGAACAGGTAGGTTTTAAATCGACCTTAATTCGTTACGAAGACGATGTAACGGAGGATGAATTGTTGCGCAGAATAGATTATCTCAATGCCGATGCGGATATCGATGGTTTTATTGTGCAGCTTCCTCTTCCGAAACATATCGACGAACAAAAAATTATTGAAGCAATATCTCCTTCGAAAGATGTGGATGGTTTTCATCCCGTGAACGTGGGTCGTATGATGATCGGGTTGCCGTGTTTCGTGTCGGCCACGCCCGCCGGAATCATGGAACTGTTAAAGCGTTACAAAATAGAAACCTCCGGCAAACACTGCGTGGTGTTGGGCCGAAGCAACATCGTGGGAAAGCCCGTAAGCATGCTGATGGCGCAAAAAACTTATCCGGGCGATGCCACCGTTACTGTTTGTCACAGCAGAACCCGCAATGTTCCGGAAATTACCCGTCAAGCGGATATCATCATTGCCGCCATGGGACAACCGGAATTCGTGACGGCCGACATGGTAAAGGAAGGCGCCGTGGTGATTGACGTAGGAACGACGCGCGTGGCATCAACCGAGACCAAGTCGGGATGGAAACTTAAAGGCGACGTAAAATTTGACGAAGTGGCACCCAAATGTTCATACATCACTCCCGTTCCGGGCGGTGTGGGACCGATGACCATCGTTTCGCTGTTGCGCAATACGTTGCGTGCGGCGCAAGGCGATTTTTGATAAAATTCCGTTTTTTCGGCCGATTTGTTCGCTTGAATCGGCCGAAAAATTACATATGTTCGCTTGAAACTTTGGTGAACCGCGAATTTCGGCAATGCATTGAACAAAAATTCGGACAAGACGACCTTTTGTTCGAATATTTTAACCCGATAACATTAACTTAAAAACCGAATTTTCATGAGACGACTTTGTTGGCCGGTATTATTGGTTGTATTATCGATTTTTTGCGACTCGGCGTTTGCCCAAACCGAAAAACATCCTCGTTTGTTGGTTATGCCCGAGGAGAAGCCAGCGATATTGAACAAAATAGGGACTCAACCGTGGGCGCAAGCGGCATACGATGACATGATGAAACGAATTAATGTGTATGCCGACCGTCATGAGAAAGATCCCGAATGGATTTTGAGCCGTTACTTGATGAATTGGGAAGACGGAAAACATTATACTGATTTTTACACGTACAAAGATCAAATACTTAACATCGAACGCTCGGAAGGTAACGCTCCTTATCCCACCGTGAGAGTGGCCGTGCAGGGACGCGTTCCGGTAAACGAAAAAGGAACGCGGTACCGAATTCCGGAAATCGACGAATTGGTTCCTTTCGATACCTCGGCGTATATGTATTTGTACAATCCCGACGCGAAGACGAAAGAAAAAGTGAAACCGCTCGGATACGTCGAAATCATCAACGGAAAAATTAACACGTTGGTGTTGGAATCGGCGATTCTGTATTGGCTCACCGACAATAAGAAATACGCCAAATTCGCCGCCGACGTTCTGAATCAATGGGCGCGAGGCGCTTGGTATCAAAATCAAATTCACGGATACAGAAGCTACGGGTTTATCGGATTGCAAACACTTGACGATCTTAAATACCAACCGTTGATTTTGGCGTACGACTTTTTGTATCCGTACTTGAAGGCCGAAGGTTATGAAATGAAATATTACCAAAATATTTTCGAGAAATTCGTACGTGCGTCTATTTTCAACGGATTTAACGATTGTAATTGGTTTGCGGCCGAAAATACCACATTGGTTTACGGCTCATTGCTGCTCGATGATACGAAAAAACGGGATTACTATCTTTCTTACTTTTTCGACAAAGATACGATCGATTGGCGTTGGGGACATGTCAGTTTGAAAACGGCCGTCGACACTTGGTTTACCCCCGACGGACATTGGAAGGAAACGGCGGGATATCATTCGGGGACGGTCATGGGAATATTGAAAGCCGCATTGGCTGCCGAAAAAAATGGTTATCCCGTTTTGTTGAAATACTCATCGCTTTTTAAAGCAGCTTCGGTCATCATGAAATACGCATACCCCAATCTGTACATTTCCACGTTCGGCAATGCTGCCCGAACGCCCGTCAATCCGGAATTGATCGAATTGGGAATGGTATTCGCCGAAAAAGATCGGCCCGAGGAATTGCCTCAACTGCAGGCATGTTGGAACTTGCTAACGACAAGAGAATTGTATTCAAGAGATAAAGCGGATTATTTTGGGCTTTTAACCTACATACCCGAAGTAAAAAATACGGGTGAAACCTATCGTTGGCCGCGAAGCGGCGGTTTGGATTTTGCACGACTCTACCTGCAACGCAACGGCACGGACAAAGATTACGGGCTGATGTATACCGTGCAGGGAGGCCGATACAACCACAACCATGCCAACGGAATGTCAATGGAATTATACGGTCCCGGCGAAGTAACGGGAATAGACCCGGGCGTCGGTCCGTATTATGAACATCCGGTGCATATGCAATATTTTTATCAATGGGCGGCGCACAACACGGTGACGGCGGGAGGAAAATCGGGAGCCCTGCCGCTCAAACAAGTGGGAATTGCGGAAATCGGCGAAATACGACTTCAAACAATGGAGCCGATGCCCGATACCGATGCCGTATCGCCTTTCGTTTCGTTTACCGATACGCGCTATACCGATCGATCGACGGGCACCGAACAGCAACGCACGATGGCAATCGTACGTACTTCGGACAAAACGGGTTTCTACGTGGATATTTTCCGATCGAATAATCCCGTTCGCAACGACTACATGTACCATAACATCGGTAACGGCCTGTGGTTGGAAACCGCCAACGGAAAATCCGTAACGACACGGCCCGGTTCGATTCCTTTGGTCGACAACGATATTCCGGGGTTTCGGTTCATTGATTCGGTGCAATCGACGGGAATTTTTTCGGACGATTTGACGGCCGTATTTGCGCTTGACAATTCCGAACCGCGACGAATGATGCGTGCTTTTATCATTGGTGATAAAGATCGAAGCTATTTCACGGGATTATCGCCGGCAAGCAATACCGCGGGAAGTTATGTGGGAAAAAAAATGCCAACCCTCATGATTCATGCTCCGGAAGAGGCTTGGAGCAAACCTTTCGCGGTAGTGTACGAACCGGCTTTCAAAAACGGCGCTTCTTTAAAAAAAGTAAGCCGATTAACTTCGGACGACCAATCGAAACATATCGCACTGAAAGCGGAAGACAATTCGGGCATTCGATACATCTTCCAAGGAACGGATTCCGAAGCGGTATTATCCGATAAGCGGTTTCGCTTTTCCGGATTCTTCGGAGTTGCTTCCGTAAAAAGTAACAAAACGGAATATCTGTATCTCGGACAAGGCAAATTGCTGTCGTTCGGCGATTGCACCATTACCGTGAAAAACGGTCCGGGCTCGTTTCATATTTCCTTTTCCGACAACGGAATGACCGTTACCTGTGATCGAGAGATCGAGATTAACATCAAAAAGAAAACGTATACTTGCCCCGCTGGAAAAGAAAAATTCTATCGTTTTTAAGATCGTAACATCATGAAAAATATTGTTTTCATCACAACCATAAGTCTGTTCGTTTTCGGTTGCCGGCCAAATCCGTCAAAAGAAGCGTTTGTCGGACAAGACATGGGGATCGCCACACAGCAGCTCGATGCGGCCGTTACTCATATTCCGACCGATTATGTAAACTACGGACCACGCAGTTTTAAAGAAGGAAAAGTGCTTTACATCAAAGATTCACTCGATTGGACGGTAGGGTTTTTCCCGGGCACACTTTGGTATTCATACGAATATTCAAAAGACGCGACGCGAAAAGCGCAAGCCAAACGCTTTACCGATGCTATTGAAGGTGTTAAGTACAATACCGCACATCACGATATCGGATTCATGATTCAATGTTCTTTCGGCAACGGTTATCGCTTAACGGGAAACGAACACTATCGGGAAGTGATGATACAAGCGGCTCGATCGTTGATTACTCGTTTCAATCCGCATGTGGGATGCATTCTCTCGTGGAATCCCAATGAAAATTGGTTGAAGGACAAGGGCTGGCAATATCCCGTAATTATTGACAATCTGATGAATCTCGAGTTGTTGTTCAATGCAACGAAATTTACCGGCGATTCTTCGTTTTATCGAATAGCTGTGTCACACGCCGATGTCACCTTAAAAAATCATTATCGTCCCGATTATAGTTGTTATCACGTGATTGACTATGACAGCATCACGGGTGCGGTTCGAAACCGGCATACGGCGCAGGGTTATGCGCACGAAACATCGTGGGCTCGCGGACAAGCATGGGGGTTATATGGATTTACGATGTGTTATCGCGAAACGGGTTACAAACATTATCTCGAACAAGCCGAGAAAATTACCCGGTGGTGGTTGTCGCATAAAAATTTGCCTAAGGATATGATTCCGTATTGGGACTTTGATGCACCCGATAATACGCCCGCCGGCGAATCAACGACAATTGCACCCTCCTCCGAAAAAGTATTGCGCGACGCATCGGCAGCGGCCATTACCTCATCGGCATTGCTCGAATTAGCTTCGTTCGGAACGGCGCAAAGCAAGGAATATGCCGCGGCAGCCGAAAAAACACTTATGACGCTCTCTTCCTCCGAATATTTCGCCAAACCGGGTGAAAACGGGTATTTTATTTTGAAACATTGCGTGGGAAGCATTCCGCACAGCCAAGAAATTGATACGCCAGTAAATTATGCCGATTATTATTTTTTGGAAGCGTTGATGAGGTATTTAAATCAAAAACATTAGCCATTTCCGTTTGGCCATTCGCTATCTGAACATAACGGCAATTCCGAACGACAGTCGATTCAAGCTTTCCTTATGTTCCCATTCATCATAGTTAACATTATCATAGCTTTGTTTTACCATCGATTTCGTTTTCTGATATCGATAGCCTATCGTAAACATCAAGTCAGCATTTTCACTCAAGGGAATTTTAACGCCAACTTCGGGACTCAGCATAAAGCCTCCATGTTTTTCGAAATCGGCATTATAAGCCTTATACGGCTCGTAATCAAGCGTTAAATAATCATAATGTTTCTTTTTGGAATTGCAGAAAGCATATCCCGTTTTAAGGGCAAAGTATGGCGAAATTTTGTTATCCCATAAGGTATACTTGATATCTGCAAAAACGGGAAAAAGATTACGGTCGAATATTTCAAATCCCACGCCGATACCTGCAGCCCAATGTTCGTTGAACATATAACCGTTGGTCATGGTAACGGAAGGCGAAACTTGCATTTCGGTGCGAGTGTCATAATAAGTGTTATAAGAATATAATGATGAGGTTGCCCATCGAACGGGGTAATCATAATAAGGATAATAAAAATTCCGTTCGACTACCTGTCTGTTTCCCATCAGCATATTGATTTGCGTCGTGTTGTAGTATCCTTTTTTCTTTTTATTTTCGAAACGAACATTAATCCCCTTATTGTCCATATTTATATCAACTTCATTTTGTGATTGAGAAAAAGCGCCGGGTATCAACACACTTGATAAGATTATAAATAATATCTTTTTCATGGCAGACAAATATTTATGGTATGAGTTTTATGTTTTTCAAATTACCGACATCGTAGAAAAATAAGCCTTGTTTATTGGCAACCGCAAGAACGTCTCCATTCCTTGTCATACACGAACCGGAAATATCGGGATATTCTTTAATCAATTCAATCGGTTCCGTTTGCGAAATAAGATGATACAACGTTAATCGCTCTCCCAAAGCAAGAATGGTATCGTTAACGTTAATCAAAGATGTTGCTTTAAGAGACGAAACATAATTATTACGAGACCCTTCGCCATTGATGATTCCTTCAATAACATTTTTCGATAATGCAACAAAACCGGAAACCGGCTTTTTAACCGAAATCACATCCAAAGGCCCTTGGTTCCAATGTTGATAAGCATTATTTTGTGTCAGTAAATTATTATAATCCAAATATGTAAATCCGTATGTTCCGATAATGTATATCATGCCGTCTTTGTACTGCAGGTTACTTATCGGGATAGATATATAATTGGTAAAATCTATTGCCAACCGGGTTATTTTGAAAACATCGGAAGTATATGAACAAAGCACCAATGATTTATATCCCAATGTATATATCTTATTTTCAATATTTATAATCCCCACATAAGGTTTATCAAACTGCAATGTTTCGGGAATTTCCTTTACCGTAATGTTTTCATACAACTTGTCATACTCCGAAAAATCCGGTGCCGGGTTTTTATCCGTTTCGGTACCCGTTAAAACAATTTGCTTATTCCCTATTACATAAACAGCCGAATTGGTCTGAAGCATACTCCAATCACTATTGTAATATTTGTTAAAATGATTTGCTTCTCGGTGTTTGACTTTTGCTTGTAACGGATCTTCCACATCAATTACCAGCAAGTCAACAA
>JAVBNP010000302.1:0-16494 GCA_031551455.1 Bacteroidales bacterium
CATCTTCGAGACCTCTTCGACAAAACTAAATTTCAAAATGACAAAGAACGTTTTAGACCTAATGAGCCAAGTTTATTTGGCTTTTAACAACGTCCCAATTTTAATGGGACACTAATGACTTTATCTCTTAAAGTATCGGTATCTCACATTATATACTTATGAAATTTAGTTATTTATGAAATGTTTGGAACTATATTGGCTTGATGCCTTTACGGATAAACCTTTTTGCGGGAATCCCGTAGCCGTGGTTATTAATGCGGATGATCTGTCGGATGAACAAAAACAGGAAATCGCCCGAGAAATGAATATCTCCGAAACTGTATTTATTTCGAAAAGTCAAGCCGCCGATTTTAAAGTTCAATTTTTCACGCCAAAGCAGGAAACGGCTTTATGCGGTCACGGAACCGTAGGGGCTTTTTGGTTATTGAGTTCAATCAATAAAATCGGAAAATGTTCCGGTGGCTTTGTGAGTGTGACACAAGAAACCAAAGCGGGAATTTTACCAATCGAAGTTCATTTTGATCGGAACGAAGTGTTAACTAAGATCGTCATGCATCAAACCCTACCCGATTTTTACGAAAATGAAGTGAACATCGATGAAATATCCGAAATGCTCGGTATCTCCGGCGATAAATTCGAAAGCGACTATCCGCTGAAAATTGTATCGACGGGCAGATCCAAATTGTTCATTCCCGTAAAGGACAGAGGTATTTTATATGACATAAAACCGAATTTTGATGCGATTATCGATTATTGTGTTCGGAAATCGATAACGGGATTTCATGTATTTACTTTTGATACGCATTATTCGGATTCAACCACCACCGCAAGACACTTTGCCCCGCTTGCCGGGGTGAACGAAGATCCCGTCACGGGTATTGCGGCCGGAGCTTTGGGCTGTTATTTATCGGAATTCGGTAAAAATAAAGCCTCATCAAGTTTTCAAATGGAGCAGGGATTTAATATGGGAAGGAAGGGAATTGTTTATGTTGACATAAGTAAAGAAGGTCAACGGTATAAATCCGTGAAGGTTGGAGGTAAAGCATATATCCTTTTTGATGCAAAAATCAAATTGGATTGAAAAAATGAAATCGGCGGTTTAATTTCGTTTTTCGTATGGTTTTTACGGGAGTAAATTATTCAACATAGCATACACGGTAAATCCCGATGCCGTTTTAATGCCCGTTTTTCGGGAAATATTCTTTCTGTGCGACATGACGGTATGAATGGATATGGTGTGTTTCTCGGCGATTTCCTTGTTGGTTAACCCTTGAGCTACCGATATGAGTATGTCTTTTTCCCTGTCGGATAACTCCACTCCATCGCTGTTATTCGAATTCGTTTGCGATCGAGATCCGGTTTCAATTGTCGATTTGATTTTATGAATGATTTTCTCGGATTTTTCGAATATATCAATGTATTCGTCGAATCCCGAAATGATATCGGGAGCCGTATAACCGTATAATATCGCAATGATGGCGGCTTCTTTGTAATCTTTGAGCATATTTCGAATGAAAAACTTCTTATGCGATGAAATCATCATCGGGTTGAACAAGACAACATCCGCTTTTTGTTTCCACGCTTTCCCGATAAATGCTTCATAATCGGTATAACACCCGATAACCTTACATTCGGAATCCGCATTCAATATTTTACTCAAACCTTCTCCGAAAACCACCGAAGGATCGACAATGACGATTTTGTATTTATTCGGCTCTTTCATCCGTTGCTTTGTTCCATTGCTTCAACCGGGGTAACCAGTATTTTCTCTTCGATAATGGCATGTCTTTTCAAATCTTCCTCGAGTAGGAACAAATCGATCAGCAAATCACGATAGTCCTCATCATCATCGGCTTTCATGTACTTCATGATAATGTTTTTCAAGTCGCTCAGTTTATCTTCAATGTTACTGTGGTTGTGTAAAAAATCGTCTATTTTGAATTGTTGTCCGATTTCTTTGCGAATCAACGAGTCGATATAGGGAAATACCACCTGCTCCTCATAATCGAAATGGGCGATCACCTCCTTTTTATAACTTTCACAGAACTGTTCGATGATCTTTCGCTCGCGGCTGTGCGATTCGTCGGCCAACCGTTCGATATGTTTGATGATGTGCGGAATGCGTTTGTTCAGATAATCCGAATGCGATTGTTTCAAATATGCCATAAGACCTTCGAGCGGCACCCGATTCATATCTTTAACTCCCGGTGTATAATCTTCGAATGTATAAATGTTACAAATAAGTATCAATAAATCCGCATTCACGTTGTATTTTTTACAAACATCCGTTACGGCGGCATCCCCGAATCCGGACTTGATTCCGAAGCGCGGTAAAACATACAATAACCTCCAATCGGCATGAATGATATCGGCCAATTTCATGCTCTTTACGAATAACTTATCCGACATATTGTTTCCTTTTATCGAGAACGACAAAATTAGGTATTGTGTCTTTAAAAACCAACCATCCGAAGAATCGGAATATACCCGTTATTATCATATGACGTTTATTTTCGGGATATTTTCGGCGGCGGTATCACCAATAATGGTTATTGGTCGTGATAAATTTACCTAAATCCGGCGATTGTTCAACAATCCGGATGTCATTTTCTTTGTCGTAATTTTTTTGACACGAAAAATTAAGATGAAGCAAACACACACAGCGCTTTTTCTGAGCATGTTATTCGTTACGATATCGGTCATCGAAACATCTGCTCGGCAAAGCGAATCGACGAAACAAGATACCGTTTCGGTAAAAAAGGATGATACATCAACAAAAGTAAACGCATCCGGCTTTCAATTCGGCGGATACGGAGAGGCCATCATGCAACGCATGTTTTACAGTGATAACGTTGCGCGTTATGCCTATCCTCAAAGGTATACGGGACAAAGCCACGGACGGTTCGATTTACCGCATGTGGTACTCTACGCAGGCTACAACTTCGGTCGCGGATGGAAAGTGTCAATGGAATTGTAATACTAACACGGCGGATCGGGCGTTACCTATGAAATTGAGAATGCTGAAACCGGCGAATACGAAACCGAAATTGAAAAAGGCGGCGAAGTAGCCATCGAACAATTCTGGATCGAAAAAAGTTTTGCCCGTTGGGCGAATCTTCGCATGGGGCATATTATTGTGCCGGTGGGTCTGACCAATGTGTATCACATGCCCACCGAATTCTTTTCGGCCTTGCGTCCCGAGGAAGAATCCGGCATTCTGCCGTGTACGTGGCACGAAACAGGGATTAGCTTTTGGGGACGCGCCGGCGACTGGCGTTACGAAGCACAATTTCTGCCCGGCTTGGATGCCGAACGTTTCAGCAATGCCAATTGGATTGCGGGCGGCTCTGTTTCGCCTTACGAATTTAAAATTGCCAATGTGTATGCCGGTGCAGCCCGAGTGGATAATTACTCGGTACCGGGATTGCGCATGGCTTTGAGCGGCTATTACGGCTACAGCGCCATCAACAGTTTGAAATCCGAGCGTTATGAAAACCGCAATGTCAAAGGTATTGTAAGCATCGGCTCGTTCGACGCGGTGTACAACGACCACAATATATTGGCACGTACCAATGTGGTGTATGGCAACCTTGGCGGTTCCTATGATATTTCGGTAGTCAATAAACGCTTGCCCTCGGCAAGTCCTTCGCCGCGTACCGATGTGGCTTCCGACGTATTGAGTTATTACGTGGAAGCGGGCTACGACATGCTGTCATTTTTCGGGAATCGCGCTTACAAGGACGATAAACTGTACGTGTACGGCCATTACGGTTATTACAATTCAATGTACAAAACAGCCAAAGACATTACACCCAAAGGATGGACGGAGAAAAAAATCATAAATATCGGACTTAATTATTTCCCGATGAAAGAATTGGTAATTAAAGCCGAATATTCGTTTCGTAAATTCAATGCACCCTACAACAACGAGCCGACTATCTCCTTGGCTGTCGGTTTTGCAGGTTTATTCATAAAATAATTAATAAAAACACATCATATGATTATCACAAACAGTACCCAAAAATTAGCGGTTATTTTGGTCGCATTAGGTTCATTGTTTTTCTTTGCTTCATGCGAAAAAGACAACAACAAGGAGCCCGACCAAACCGACGAAGAGTTGAGTCGGGCAATTCTTAATAATTATGTCGAAACAACAGTGGTGCCAACTTACAAAGTATTGGCCGAAGCTGCTGTGGATATGCGAAAAGCCACCCGCGCGCTGAAAGACAATCCGACCACCGAAACCATGAAAGCGGCCTGCGATGCTTGGATGAAAGCACGTATCGAGTGGGAGCTGAGTGAAGCGTTCCTCTTCGGCCCCGTGGGTGATCAAGCGCTGGACGTTGACGGCCATATTGATTCGTGGCCGCTGGAATTGGAGGCCATCAAGCAATCGATTGATGCAGGTGGCAATATTACCGCCAAACAAGCATGGTTGCTGGATCCCGAAGTAATCGGCTTCCACGTAACGGAATATTTGCTTTATCGCGAAGGTCAACCGCGTCCCGTGGCTGACTTGATTGCCAAACCGGCGGAATTTAATTATCTGGCGGCTGCTACCGAAGCATTGGTATGGGATTGTGTACTGGCTTATGTGGCATGGGTGGGCGAAGATAATGTATCGGCTGAAATGAAAACCATATTCAACGAAAACCAAGACTTAGTTGAGCATTTGAACAATAACCCGAATTACAAAAATTTTGCGTCCGTTCTTAAAAACGCTACAGGCATCTATCAAGGAGAACTGGGTGCCGCATTGGGCGAAATTGCGGTGGGCGCTGCCGAGATCGCCGGTGAAGTGGGCGCTACCAAAATTGAAGCGCCTTACGAAAACCATCGTGTCGAAGAAGTTGAATCGTGGTACAGCTGGCATTCGTTAGACGATTATCAAAACAACATTCTCAGCATCAAGAACGCTTATCTTGGCGGATTGAACGACAACTCGCGTACGGAAATTTCTTTGAGCACCTTCATTGCGAAAAAAGATTCTCAACTTGATGCCGCCATCAAAGCGAAAATCGAAGATTGTCTCACGAAAATCAAAGCTATCGGCAAAGGTAACAAATCGTTTTACGAAGTGGTGCGTGATCGGATAAACGCAACTGAAGTGGATGCCGCCGTGGAGGCTTGTATCGAACTGCAAACATTGTTCGATTCCATTGCCGAAATCATATAAATACCAAAACAGCAAATGATGAAAACAGTGTTAAAAATATTTTCCGTCTTTTTGTTTTTCTTGTTAGTCGCTGCTTGCAAGGATGACACCCCAAACAACACCGATCCCAAAAAGGAATACGGCGAAGAATGGTATGCCGGAGGTGTCAACGGTACGGTGTTCAATATCACATCGCGCGCCTATAAACAACCGATGCCTTTTATCAACGAAGATGCCACGCTCTACAAGCAATTTATGAGGGGCGAGCAGATTTTCGGAAAAAGCTTCGTATCCGACATCAACGAAGACAGTAAGGCATACAGCGGTCTTGGCCCCGTTTATATTCGCAAATCATGTATTGCTTGTCACCCCAGTTACGGCGGGCGCAGTAAACGAGTGGACAAATATGATTCGAACGATAGTCGCAACGGTTACCTGTTGATGATCTACGATCCTAAGAAGGAAGGCTTGCCATTGGCTACCAAATACTTTACCGGCATGACGCAAACGCGCGCCGTGGCGCCGTTCAAAGCGCCGATTAACGAAGACGGGATTACCATCACCTGGCATGATTACGTGGACGAATACGGCAACAAATTTGAAGACGGCACGTCGTACAGCTTAATTTACCCGACGGTGAGCATTGCGCAAAGCGCCATTCTGTTCAACGATTTCAACATGAGTGAGTATGCCGCTTGTCTCGAAGCGACCATCGGCATATACGGCACCGGATTATTGGACGCTATCTCGGACGAAGACCTGCGTGCCGAATACGAGTATCAGAAAACGCGCGACTATTGTGCCGGCTTGATCGGCGCCGACATTGACGACGATGCTACGGGCGGCAATCAATACTATCCCGGCAAACATCCCGGACGTTTTACGTATTTGTGTACCCGCGGCTCCATTGAGAACGGACCGGGCGCCAACGCATTGTGGAATATTACCAACGTAACGCGCGAAAATCGCCGCTATCATTACATTACCGATGAATATGCAAAAGTAATGTCCAAAGATATTGATGTACAGCAGGCGCTCAAACAAACCGAAACCGAAATTTACCAATACTTAATGTCAAAAGACCTTAAGCCGGAAATGACCATGGAAGATTACGAAGCATTTATGGTGTGGCATCGCGCGTTAGCAGTGCCTGCCGCCCGTAATCTCGATGACCCGACGGTGCAAAAAGGCAAAAAACTCTTTGCCGATGCCGGTTGCGCCGCTTGTCATAAACCTTCGTGGACTACGCGCACTAACTATAAGCCGCAGCCGGAATTGTCCAACCAAAAAATATTCCCTTATTCCGACTTATTGCGCCACGATTTGGATATGAAAGAACCGGGGCGTGCACGCGTGTGCCGTACTACGCCGTTGTGGGGACGGGGCTTGATGTCCGTAACATCCGGCCACACCGATATGCTCCACGATTTGCGTGCCCGCAACTACGAGGAAGCCATATTGTGGCACGGCGGAGACGCAAAACAAAGTAAAGAGAAATTCAGAAAAATGACTAAAGAAGAAAGAGCAGCGCTTGTCAAATTTCTCGAATCCATTTAACGAAAAATACTTGATAGTGTCAAGTATTTTTTGAGAAGCCGGTATAATTTGGCAAAAGTCACGGAGTGACGACATCTTTGTAGCCCGAGATATTAATCCCGGGTAGCGAATAAACCAACCGATACCGAGCCGCGTAGCGGCGACACATTGTTGATTATGCCTTCCGGGACTCGGGTTATGTCATATTCAATTCCGAGGATTAAAATCCTCGGTTTGATGAATATCGTCCCTTCGGGACTTTACGATCAATAATACCGCTATTTTGTCGCTGACATGACAAACAAAAAAGGTTGCCCGAAGGCAACCTTTTTTGTTTGAGTATCAATATAATGTAATGATTATTTCTTATTTATTTAACCGCTTTTATAACGGCTTCGAATGCTGCGGGATGATTCATCGCAAGGTCGGCCAACACTTTACGGTTGAGCGCGATGCCTTTTTTATTGATTTTTCCCATGAATTCCGAATACGACATTTCGTACGGTCTTACGCCGGCATTGATACGTTGTATCCATAATGCGCGGAAGCTGCGTTTTTTGTTGCGGCGGTCGCGGTAAGCATATTGTTGACCTTTTTCCCAAGTGTTCTTGGCTACGGTCCATACATTTTTGCGGGCCAAAAAATTACCCCGCGTGAGTTTGAGAAGTTTTTTGCGGCGTGCGCGTGACGCTACCGAATTTACTGATCTTGGCATTGTTTTAAGATTTCGAATGGTCAGCGTTCTTTCATCGAAAGACTCTTTGCGGCTGATTCACTCTTGGTTATTACTGTTTTTATTTTTTGATTTTTGAAACAATCGAAAAGATTGATTGGAAATCGAAAATCAACTAAGTCCGAGCATTTTCTTGACGTTATTCATGTCGGCTTTGTCAACCAGACCCGAGTGGGTGAGATTGCGTTTTTGCTTGGTCGTTTTCTTGGTCAGAATGTGACTTTTGAAAGCGTGTTTGCGTTTGATTTTACCTGTTCCGGTGAGTTGGAATCTCTTCTTGGCACCGGAATTTGTCTTCATTTTTGGCATTTGCTTACTTTTATTAACTACATTATATGCGGGATACTCAATTTCTTTATTTCTTTTTCGGTTTGGGCGACAAAAACATGATCATCCGCTTGCCCTCAAGCTTCGGCATTTGATCGACTTTGCCGTATTCTTCCAAATCCTGCGCAAAGCGCAACAAAAGAATCTCGCCCTGTTCTTTGTATACGATCGCACGTCCCTTGAAAAATACAAAAGCTTTCACCTTTGCGCCTTCTTCAAGGAAGTTGATGGCATGTTTCAACTTAAAATTGTAATCGTGATCGTCGGTATTAGGTCCGAACCGAATCTCTTTCACCACCACCTTTACGGTTTTGGCCTTGATCTCTTTCTGTTTCTTTTTCTGTTGATACAGAAATTTCTGATAATCAACTATTCTGCATACCGGAGGCTCGGCTGTGGGTGAAATTTCCACCAAATCCAATTCCAATTCCTCGGCCATACGCAAAGCCGTAGCAATAGGAACCACCTGATTAGGATTTTCGATATTGTCGCCGACCAGCCGAATAGTTTTCGCACGTATCTCGCGATTAATCTTCAATTCGGGCGTCGTTGATTTTTGAGGTCTGGTTGGTTGATATGCCATCTACGCTTTTACAGGGTTTAATACGAACTTGATTCTTTATTCTATCTGAAAAAAATGATACCGATGTGTGATTAATTTGATTTTGAATGTGATAAATATTACAACGAATTTACTTGTCGATTTACTTTTTCTTGTATTAAACCGGCAAATTCCTTCATCGGCATGGCACCTTTATCGCCTTCGCCTTGCTTACGAACGGAAACGCTTTGGTCTTGCTCTTCTTTTTCTCCGACCACCAACAGGTAAGGGATTCGCTTCAACTCATTGTCGCGTATCTTCTTGCCTATCTTTTCATTCCTATCGTCAATTAGGGTGCGAATATCGTAATTATTTAAATAATCAACAACTTTTTTTGCGTAATCGTTGAATTTTTCGCTGACGGGAAGAACCACCGCTTGATCGGGTGTGAGCCACAACGGAAACTTGCCCGCGGTGTGTTCCAGCAGAACCGCAACGAAACGTTCCATCGATCCGAAAGGTGCACGATGAATCATTACCGGACGGTGCTTTTGATTATCGGCGCCCGCATATTCCAACTCAAAACGTTCGGGCAAATTGTAATCCACCTGTATGGTACCCAGCTGCCATTTTCGTCCGATGGCGTCGCGTACCATAAAATCAAGTTTCGGACCGTAAAATGCCGCTTCGCCGAGTTCTACCACTGTGTTAAGTCCTTTTTCGGCAGCCGCGTCGATAATGGCCCCTTCGGCTTTTTCCCAATTTTCGTCGCTGCCGATATATTTTTCCTTGTTGGCGGGATCGCGCAACGATACTTGAGCGATAAAATCTTCGAAATTCAATGCTTTGAAAATGCGGAAAATAATTTCGATGACCTTGATGAATTCTTCCTTCAATTGATCGGGGCGGCAGAAAATATGCGCATCATCTTGCGTAAATCCGCGAACCCGAGTTAAACCATGCAATTCGCCGCTTTGCTCGTAACGATATACCGTTCCGAATTCGGCATAACGAACGGGAAGATCTTTGTACGAACGCGGTTTGAACTTGTACATTTCGCAATGATGCGGGCAATTCATCGGTTTCAGCATAAATTCCTCGCCTTCTTGCGGCGTGGTGATGGGGCGGAAACTGTCTTTGCCGTATTTTTCGTAATGTCCCGAAGTTACGTACAGTTCCTTTTGTCCGATGTGCGGCGTAAGCACTTGTTCGTAACCGTATTCTTTCTGTACTTTTTTGAGGAAATTTTCAAGGCGTTCGCGCAATTTGGCGCCCTTGGGCAACCACATCGGCAAGCCTTGTCCCACGTTTTGCGAGAACATGAACAATTCCAACTCGCGGCCCAGCTTGCGATGATCGCGCAATTTGGCTTCTTCGAGCATTTTCAGGTAATCATCCAACATTTTTTGCTTCGGAAACGTAATACCGTACACGCGGGTGAGTTGTTTACGTTTCTCGTCGCCGCGCCAGTATGCTCCGGCAATGCTCAGCAATTTAATGGCTTTGATTTGCGAGGTGTCGGGCAAATGCGGACCGCGACACAAATCGGTGAAATTTCCCTGATTGTAGAACGAAATTGTGCCGTCCGTCAAATCGTTGATCAATTCAACTTTATATTCATCGCCTTTTTGCGCGAAATATTCCAATGCTTCCGGTTTGGAAACTTCCCGACGTTTGTATGTTTCTTTACCGCGTGCCAGTTCCAGCATTTTCTGCTCGATTTTCGGGAGATCGGCATCGGTTAACCGACGATCGTCGCCCAAATCGATATCGTAATAAAAACCGTTTTCAATCGCCGGGCCGATACCGAACTTCGTTCCGGGGTACAATGTTTCGATGGCTTCGGCCATCAAGTGTGACGATGAATGCCAAAAAGCATGTTTACCTTCGGCATCGTCCCACTTAAAAAGTTTTAACGAGGCATCTTCGTTAATGGGATGGGTCAAATCGACGGTTTGTCCGTTAACGCTTGCAGCCAAAACATCTTCTGCCAGCCGGGGGCTGATGGATCGCGCAATCTCCAGTGCGGAGATTCCTTTATCGAATTCCTTGACTTTACCGTCGGGAAAAGTGATTTTTATCATATGATTTTTCTTTCCAAAAAGAATGCAAAGATACAAATAATTGACAATTGAACGACGATTTATCGAACATCGGGCGTTATTATAACGCAAAAACACCGACATTTTTTAATTTGTCGGTGTTTTTGAAAACGATTTTGTATTCGCGCAATCAATATCCGAATATTTCTTCCAAAGTTAATTTTTGCAACGTACCGTATTTATCCGTCACTTCCCGATTCAGATCATTTTCATCGCCCAACACGCAATATGTGTATTTTTTATCCTTGACGTATTTTTGTTGAAATTGTTTTACGTCATTAAGTGTCCAACCGGGAACTTTTTCGAAAAGATCTTTTCGTTTATCATGATTCCGGCCGAATTTTTGGGCATCGAGATAATCGAATAAAACGGAGGTTCTGTTGATGCGTTCTTTTCGAATATTGTTGATCAACTGATCTTTGGCAAGCGTAAAAGCCTTTTCGGATTCCGGCATATCGTCGAGTATCGATTTGAATGCAGTCAACGCTTCGTCCATTTTGTCGTTTTGCGTGGCAATGAACGTAAATAAAACATAATCCAATTCCGGTTTTGTCGGCGGCGAGTAGTAAGCGTAGGCGGAATAAGCTAATCCGCGGGACTCGCGCATTTCTTGAAACACGATGGAATTCATGTTGCCGCTGAAATATTCGTTGTATACCGTGGAAGGAACATACATCGAATTATTGTAGGGGACGCCTTTGGTTACCATCGCCAGATACAACTGTTTGGAGTTGTAATTCGCAAACAATATTTTGTTTTGGTCGGTCGGCTGCTGGACAAATTTTGTCGCGGACGGCAACGGTTTGAGCGATGAAGCTGTTCGATGATGTTTGTCGAGAAGCGCGTTTACCGATTGTTCCGTCATCGGACCGTAGTACAACACCCGATGCGGGTAATTGCACAAGTCGCCGATGCGGGCGGTCAAGTCTTCGGGTTTCAGTTGGTCCAACTCGGCCGACGACGGAATGTTGGTGGCCCACGATTTCGGTCCCCAAATGGCGTAATTGCGCAAATTGCCGAAAATGACTTGTTGGTTGAGTTTGGCATCGGAGCGTTTTTTCTTGATATCGCCTACCAAATTGGTAAAGGCCGGAACATTTACTTGCGGATCGCCGAGCAATTCTTCCATCAGCGCAACCGCTTTCTCCATGTTGTCGTTCAATCCTCTCAAACGTACGGATACGTAATCGTTTCCCGAATAAACGTCAAGCGAACAAGCTAATTTGTAAAATTCCATTTGGATTTGTTCGGGCGTATAGTTTGACGTACCGAGATATTTCAAGTATTCGAAAGCGGTTCCCAACAGTTTGTCGTTGTCGTTGCCCATATCGAAACGATAATACAATTCGAAAATCTCGTTTTCGGAGTTTTGCTTGTACAACAACGGTATTTGCGATTTCCAATCTTTCACCCGAAGGTCTTTGTCGTAATCGAGAAATACCGGCTCGATCGGGATCACTTTGGTGTTGATGACATCCGTCAAGTATCGGCTTTGTGCGTCGCGATTGATTTCGATCGGCGTAATGGCCGGTTTCGACATTTTTTTCTCGTTCGGATCCTTGCCTTGCTTTTTGTAGATCACCGTATAATTGTTCCCGAAATATTTGTTGGCGCATGCCACGATATCTTTCGGCGTGAGTTTGGCTTGTCGATCGAGTTTTTGAACCATATCCTTCCAAGGAACATCATTGATGAACGAGGTTACAAACAGATTGGCGCGGCCGTAATTATTCTGTAAGCGATAGAGCATATTCAGGCGGTAGTTGGCGATAGTAGCCCGGATCAATTCTTTGTCGAAATCACCTTTTTTAAGCAGTTCAATTTGTTCCAACAACAAATCCTTCACCTGATCGAGCGTTTGTCCGTCTTTGGGCCGTCCCGAAAGACAAAATACGCTGTAGTCGCTCATCGAAATGGGATATGCATTGGCGCTCAGCACGCGTTGCTTCTGTATCAAGTTGAGATCGATCAACCCTGCTTTACCGTTGTTCAGTAAGTCGCTCATTAAGTCGAGAATATCCGAATCGGATGATTTTGTTCCGGGAATGCGAAAACCGACAAATACGCTTTCGGCATCGTTACCCAAAACGGTTTCGTTGACGGATTCCTTCATCGGCGGTTCGGGCTTGAATTGCAATTTCGGGACATTTCCTTTCGGAATGACTTTCATGTATTGATCAATCAGCTTGATGGTTTTATCGGGATCGAAGTCGCCCGACATGCAAACCGCCATGTTGCTTGCCACGTAATATGTTTGAAAATATTTTTTGATGTTGATGATCGACGGGTTTTTCAGGTCATCTTGTGTACCCAATACCGTTTGCGTGCCGTAAGGATGGTGAGGAAACAACGAGGCAAGCAAAGCTTCGTATACTTTCCGGCTATCCATGGTCAGCGACATGTTTTTTTCTTCGTACACCGTTTCCAATTCGGTATGAAACCCGCGAATGACCGGATCGGAGAATCGATCGCTCTGTATCTTAATCCAGTTTTCGACTTGGTTCGACGGAATGTTTTCGACATACACCGTCATATCGTAGCCCGTGTAAGCATTGGTGCCCGTGGACCCTATGGCGGACATCAGTTTGTCGTATTCGTTGGGGATAGCGAGTTTCGAGGCCGCATACGACAAACTGTCGATACGTTTGTATATGGCCGCGCGTTTCAAACTGTCGGAGGTTTTCCGATAAATTTCAAATTCCGCTTCAATCTTGTCCAACAACGGTTTTTCGGCGTTGTAATCTTGCGTTCCGAAATGGGTGGTACCTTTGAACATGAGGTGCTCGAAGTAATGTGCCAATCCGGTGGTTTCCTTCGGGTCGTTTTTTCCTCCGACCTTCACGGCAATCATCGTTTGAATGCTCGGTTCTTCCTTATATACGGTCATGTATACTTTCAAACCGTTGCTCAACGTGTAAATCCTCGATTTCAGCGGATCGCCGGGAATCGTTTCGTACTTGTAATTTTGTGCGGTAACCGCGAACGTTCCGCAACAAAGAAATGCAATGAAGCCGAGTGATACAATTCTTAAGGTTTTCATGAAGAAGATATTAAGAGAATTAAGTAAAGTTCTATATAACAATCCAGTAAAATACAGCAAGCTTTGAGGATCGGCCGAATTTCGGCCGATCGGCGGAAACGTCAAAATATTTGTTGAATTTCCTTTTTCAGATCTTCAATGGCTTTTTGCGAAGGCGCTTGTTCCAATTGCATGGTCATATCGAGTATTTTTTTGCTCAATTCGATTGCGGGCGCTTTGTCTTCCACATCCTTTGCCGCATTGTTGATCAACGTAACGGTGTAATTTTTCGCATTTTTTACGCCGTTCCAACCTTCCGACGACACATACAGTTGTTGCGATAAATTATGTTCGTATTCGGCGCGAATGGTTTGTAACAATTCCGAATGCAGCTGTTCGCAGGTTTGTCCGGGATAATTGGCACGCATAACCAATGACTCGGGCGAAATTCGTTCCAAAAAAAGCACCATTCGTTCGTAGGCTTGCAAACGTACGGGAGTAATCAGTTTTTGATTACCCCGTACGGCTTTCAATTTCTGACGTTGTTCGCCGCTTCGGAAAAAATTCCCGACGATGTAATACAACGCCGCCAGCATGATGACGGACGGCAGTGTTATTTTGATGATCTCGATGAAGTCTTTCATTGTTTTTCAAGTTTTGGGTTTCGGGATTCGAGGCTTCAAAAATAAGATTTTATTTCGATTAAAACCCGAAATTACCAATGATTCAAATGTATTCGTTCGCGATGAAAACGTTCCGGCGTCGGAAGTTGTTGATCGGGATAACCGACCGATATGACGGAAAAAGCGTGAACATGCGGCGGTAACTTCAATAATTCTTTCATGGCCGATATGCGTTCGGGACGCGGATATATGCCGAGCCAAACGGCGCCGTAGCCCATACCGTGCGCCGCCAAAAGAATATTTTCGGTAGCGGCGGCACAATCCACCGGCCAATAATCGGGCGTATGCGCTTCCCGGTCGTCGCCACACACGACGATACCCCATTGCGCATCTTCCAACATCTTGGTATGCGGCTGAAATTCCAAAATCTTTTTAAAAATCTCCTTATCGTTTAACAAAATAAAATGCCACGGTTGTCTGTTGCGTGCCGACGGAGCGTACATTCCGTATCGAATCAATTCTTCGGCTTTTTCGCGTGTAATCGATTCGTCGGTGTATTTACGAATGCTGCGTCGGGTAAGGATTCCGTTTAATAGTTCCATGAATCTGTTTTTGAATAAGGATTTCGAATGATCGTGTCGGCGATTTATTGCAGAGTCTGGTATACCGTATTCAGGAATTTATACCAAACATCAGTGTCAGGTGCTTGATTGGTGTACAATAGGATAATAAGTTCTTCTTTGGGATCGATCAAATAATAAGTGTTGTATAAACCTCTCCAAAAGAGGGAACCCGATGAAACCATCGGCGTGAAATTGGGAACAGCCTTTCGTTCGGTTACCTTATCGGGATAAATGGCGAATCCCAATCCGAAATGAAAATCCGCCCCGCCGCTGTTGGGGTGGGGAAGTTGATCGATGCGCATCATTTCGACGGTGCGCCGCCCCAGTATCCGTTTGCCGTTGAAGGTGCCGCCGTTGACGATCATTTGGCAGAAACGGGCATAATCTTCAATGGTGCCGTTCAATCCCGTTCCCGCTTGACAATAACGGGTATCGGTCGAAAACGGATTTCTGCCGCTCCAAGCATCGCTTTGAGGGATCAATTTGCCGTCTTTTCCGTTATAAGCGGTTACCATTCGCGACCGATAACTTTCGGGATAATACCAATCGGAATCCGTCATGCCCAACGGCATCAAAACGGTTTCTTTCACATAATCGCGCAAAGATTTTCCCGAGAAATATTCCACCAAATAACCACACACATCCGACGACGGATCATAGTCCCATTGAGTTCCGGGATCGAATGCCAAAGGCAATTGCACCAAATCGATCACTTCTTCGGCCAATGTCTCGTAAGGTTTATCGCCCCGCTTTTTCATTTGTTCCCGTCGTAACTTGCGCAAATCGTTGTTTGCCGAAATACCGGAAGTGTGGCTCAACAGATGTCTGATGGTGAGCGGAGAAACCGCTTTACGGGTGGTGTACGTACCGTCGCTTTTCATTTCGACCAACACTTGATCGGTACATTCGGGAATATACTTCGAAACAGGATCGTCTATTTGAAATTTTCCCCGTTCGAACAGCGTCATCAAAGCAACGGAGACAACGGCCTTGTTTTGGGAATAGATGCGGAAAATATCATCTTTTTTTAACGCCTTTTTGCTTTTCGCGTTGCTCCAACCAAATGTTTTGTTGTGAATCACCGTTCCGTTTTTGGCAACGAAAGTGAGCGCATGAGGAATAACACCCTTGTCCACGTATTCTTGAAGCAATTGATCGATGTACGATAAGCGTTCCGACGATATGTTTACTTTTTGCGGCTCGACGTCATATTTGAACGATTGCGGTTTCGGTTGTGCCATCAAGGAATAAACGGCGCAACTTGCGATCAAAAAAATACTTGATAATGTTTTCATGGCAATACTTTTTTCAGGATTTACGACAAATCGATAAAGTCTGTAGAAAGAGGTTGTTCAAAAAGTTCGAAATCACGGCTGAATTACAAATTCAGCCGAACGTTAATACTTGTTTTACAGAACAGTATCGTTGAGCGGAATTTGCAATTCCGCTCGAAAAATGACTTTTTGAACAACCTCTTTTGCATCCGGTGACAGCAAAGCTTAAAAAGAGTGATCCGGAAATCGAAACACTAAAGCAGTTTCGCCAAACACTCCGTCACGTTCTTTTCGATACGTTGCGTAAGATTGTCCGTGTCGGCTTTTTGGAAGGTCTCTCCCGTGATATTCTCGTACAATTCGATATATCGTTCGGATACTTGATTGACGTAATCATCGGTCATTTCGGGAACCCGTTGTCCTTCCTGTCCTTGAAATCCGTTTTCGATGAGCCATTGGCGAACGAATTCTTTCGAAAGTTGTTTTTGTTGCTCGCCGTTTGTCAAACGCTCTTCGTAACCTTTGGCATAGAAATAACGCGATGAATCGGGCGTGTGAATT
>JAVBNP010000182.1:0-3535 GCA_031551455.1 Bacteroidales bacterium
ATCATAAATTTAATCTTCAAAAAGACAATTATCGAATTCATTGTCAATTGTCAATGATCAATTTGAATTTCCAGTTCCTCTTGTTTTTGCTCTTTCACCGCACCGGCTTTATCCTCGAGCGCTTTTTTCTTTTTGGTTGCCGTTTCAATGATGCCGTCGTCTTTCGATTCGTAGTTATCGATGACGCTTTGCAGCGTATGAATTGCTTGAAAATCGTCCTTTTGGGCGACATAGATGTCGCTCAGCAAAATGAAGCTTTTGGCCATCCAATATTGATGAGGCGTATTCTTTGCCGCAAAATCGAATACTTCATCTTCGGCCTCTTTCAACTTATTTTGTTGCATCAAAATTTCGATGATGTAATATTTCGACTCGGCGCCATCCAAGCTGCTGACTTCTTTGGCTACCTTGCGATATTCGGTCATCGCATTCGTCAAATCTTTTTCTTCCCGATACGAATCGGCCAAAATGAAACGTGCTTCGCGGATGCTTTCTTCGGGAAGATCCTTGTTATCCAATACTTTTTGCGCGGCGGGAACGGCTTCTCCGTATTTCTTCATTCGGTACAAACAACGCATTACTCCGATTTTGGCATCCGATACGTTACCGGGTATTTCGGCTTCGGTTTCCAATCGTTGGTATGATTTGAGCGATTCTTCGTATTTCCCGTCTCTGAAATAAATGGTCGACGCCGACATTAGCGCTTGTTCGGTAAACATGTTGCGTGGTTGTGCCATCACGTATTCGAATCCTTTCATGGCTTCGTCTCGTTTATCCTCGCGCAAACGGCAATCGGCAAGATAAAACGTCGCATTGATTTTGAAATTGCCGTTCGGGAAACGTTCGAGATAACTGGTTAAGCTTGTGCCTGCTTTTTCGCAATTTCCCGACATGTAGATATTTTCGGCCGCCTTATAAATCAGCGAATCCTGTTCGCTGATGCTGACGTTCGCTTTCGAACCGGAAGCATAAGTAATGTAAGCATCCACGTCGTTCATGTCCACGTATACGGTTTTGATTCCGACCAACGCATTACGTGCATCGGGCGACGACGGGAAATCGGCGACTACTTTTTTGTAATATTCCAACGCCTCTTTGCTTTTGTCCATATTGTAATAAATCAGCCCCAATTGAAGCAATGATTTGCTTACGTAACTGCTGTTCGGATAGTCGGTAATTAATGTTTTGAACGAAGCAATGGCACGATCGGATTTTCCCAACGTAACGTAACTTCTGCCCGTTTCGAACAAAGCATCGTCGATGTAATTCGAACCGGGATAATTGCTGATAAGCTGTGCAAGCGTTTCGATTTTCTTTTCGTGACGATCGACCAATCCGTACGTGAATCCTTTTTGGAAACAGGAATAATCGGGCGCCGACAAGTTATAACTCAACGCCTTGTCGTAACTTTCGATTGCCGGCCAATAAGCGGGCTGCATGAAATAACAATCGCCGATACGGTTATAAGCGTCGGCAACCGCTTTGACGGCCTGCTTTTTCGTATTCACGTATTTGAGAAACCAATTAAGCGCGTCGGCATAATTTTTTTGGCTGAATGCCGCATAACCCAATCCGTAGTTGGATTGAACAAATTCTTCGGTTTGCGCCGCTCCCGGCATAGATTGAAATTTACGATACAATTCGTACGATTCCGTATAATGATCCACGCGATAATACGATTCGGCTTTCCAATAATTGCATCGTGCCGCGATTTGTTTGTCGTATTGCGCATTTTCGAGCGACTTATCGAACATGTCGACGGCATCGTAAAATTTCAAGTCGTTGAATAATTCCAATCCGCGGAAAAAGGCGACTCGTTGATATGCGCGCTTGATTTTTTCGTCCTTTACCTTGATTTTATCGATCGATTCCAATGCCAAGCGATAGTTACGCGTGGTGGTGTACGCGGCCACCAAATAATTGTATGCTTGGTCAACTTTTTCGGAATAGGGATATTTGACAATGAATTCGTTAAAACTTTTAATGGCCTCGTTGAAAGGCGAAATCAATAATTCGTAACTCAACACGGCAAAATTGAAATGCGCGTTTTCCTGCGCGTCGGGATCAAAATCCATTTGCGAAGCCGACGAAAACGCCAATCGCGCTTTTTGTTTTTCTCCCGCTTTAATGTAACAATCACCCAAAAGACACAAGGCATTCTGACCTATCGAACTTTCGCTGTGAGACGCCTTTTCGAGATATTTGACGGCATTGGTGCAATCGCCCGATTGGTAATACGAATACCCCAATTGATAATTATCCTCCACCGAAGGGCTCTTGCTTTTGACGTAGCTTTCGAGGTACGGAATGGCTTCTTTGTAGCGGCCCAAACGGAAATACGATTCACCCACGATGCGCATCACTTCGTCTTTACGTTTGGAATTTACCGAGTCCAAGAAATTCGGTGCATATTCGACGACCAACTCATACTTTTGTTGCATGAAATATATCTGCGCAATATAATACGGCGCAATGCTCGAAAACGTATCGTCGTTTCGTAATTTCAAGAAACCCTCCAATGCCGTTTCGTAATTTTTGTCGATATAATTAATGTGTGAATAATAATAAAGCGCCGGCGAGGCATATTTCGAATCACCGTCCTTTATCTGGAAAAATGAGGCGCGCGCTTTGATATTATCAAGTTCCATGAAATAGCTGTGCCCGAGCATAAAATGATATTCAACGGCTTGGTTGCGGTCCAAATCCCGCGGCGACACCATTTCGAAACGTTCGATGGCCTTTTTGTATTTTTTATTGTTATAATGATAACGAGCCATCCGAAAATTGGCAAACGGCGTTTTGGGATTGTCGGGGTTGTCGCTGATAAAACGACTCAGCAGGCTTTCCGCATCGGGTTGATTTAGTTCGATGGCGCACAATGCAGTATAGTATTGCGCGTTCGAATACAAATAATCACGCTTATCCTTGGCCGATTCCATCACGTCGGCGAAACATTTTCGTGCGGCGGAGTACTTTTCTTTATCGTAAAGCTCCACCGCTTGCTTGTAAAGTTTGTCGGGATCGTACTGTTCTATCGATTTTTGCGCGAATACCGTGCCGTTGCACAACGCCGATATCGCCATAACACATAGTACGAATATTCTTTTCGGCATATCCAGTTTTGAACGATTAATCATTGACAAAAAAATCATGTAAAGATACGAACTTTATTCGTATAAAGTAATTGTAAACCGGTAAAGTAATGAACAGTGAAATGTTGATAACTCGGGATGTGCGGAACATTTGCAACATATCCGGGGCAATCGACATATTTGGATCCGAAAGTCAAATTTTTGGTTGTTGATTCTCAAAACTGCCGTTTTTACCGCATTTTAAAACCGGTACGATTTTGGCAGTATATTCGTCGAAATGTTTGTTTTTTAAGAAAAATAAGATTAATTTTGATCATCAATTTGGAAATACCCACATATAAAGTTTACCAATATGGATAACAACGATGTATATAAAAAAATACAGGAATTCTTTGGTAATCTGCATGATAATTACAGTCTGCTGGAAGATCCCATCGATGTCG
>JAVBNP010000048.1:0-36301 GCA_031551455.1 Bacteroidales bacterium
CGAGACGAAGCTCGTTTATTTATTGATCCTGATTCTGATGATGAAGGCTTGATAAATAGTAGACGTATGATCAGTTTTGGAGATCATGCTTTTTTAGATTTAGCTATAGTTCCAGGAGCAACAGGACATATCTGTAATTTCCCCGATTTCGCAAAACAATGGCAGACTTCGGGGGGAATCACTGTTTTTTATAAAGGATTTGTTTATCCAAATTGCGAAGAATTTGGATGTCGCCATATATGTTATAGTATGATATTAACCGATTTAGAAATTAAACAACAATGAAAACACTTTTTATTACTGTTGGCATATTACTCCTAACAGGCAACCTATATGGACAGGATTATTATATGTATGTTGACGGGAAGAAGCATCGCTATAAAATATCCGCTGAACTATATCCGCGTTTTACATTAAATATCAGACAATTTACAATTGCTTCTTTGGTGAGATTGCTTTGTTAAATTACCATTTTCCCAAAAAAGTATAATTGAACATTTAAATTTAGCTAATATGCAAACAAATAATTTTAAAATCATAGCCTTTGTGCTGTTGTTGATAACAGGATGTTTTTCTTCCTGCTCGGAAAAAAAAGATGAACCAAGCGGCAATGTTCCATATAAGCCTTGCCCTTGTGGAAACGACAATAAACCTTTAGTTACAATTCGAGGCGATATTCGTTTATTTATTGATTCGGTTACGAAAGATGATGTAATTACGTTTTCCGAACGTCTGATCTATATTAGTAATGATGATTATGCTGGTATAGTGCTAAATAGTGACAACCCCAATTTATTTAAGTTAGGAAGCGTCAATGGAGGGACCGAGTTTCACATATGTAATTTCCCCGATTTTGCAAAACAATGGCATACTCCGGGGGGAATCACTGTTTCTTATAAAGGGTTGGTTTATCCGAATTGCGGAAAATTTGGATGTCGCGATTTATGCTATAATTTAATATTGACCAATTTAGAAATTACACCACAATGAAAACACTTTTGATTACCATTGGCATATTACTTCTAACAGGCAACCTATATGGACAGGATTATTATATGTATGTTGACGGGAAGAGACGTTACTATAAAGTTTCTCCCAACAAAATGTTAGTACAGTATTTTGATGGCATTATTGATTCTGCCAAAATCAGTAATTCTTTTCAAAAAATGTCTGTAAAAACAAGGAAAACAAAAGCGTACATGAATGAATTTATGCTTGTTGAAACGGAAGGTGCTCCTAAAGAGCAAGTTGTCAATTTGGCAGCGAAATGGAATGATTTGGAAAAAGATGCTTATATATCCCCAATCTTAACGGGAGAAGATGGCACTGAATTTAGCTTCGTTCCCAATCAAATACTTGTTCGAATAAAAGAGACAAAGGATTATTCTGTTTTATTGCAAAAACTTCAATCATATCATGTGAAAACAATAGAATTATGCGATTATAATCCCAAAACGTATTTGATAACTTTAAGTAACGTCAAGCAGAAAAGTTCAATGCAGATGGCCGGTGAATTATATGAATCCGGATTATTTGATAATGTTGAACCGCATGTGTTTCATTTTATAAAAAGACTTACCAATGACACACATTATCAACAACAATGGGCGCTACATAACAATACGGCAGGAATTAAAGCGGAACAGGCGTGGATGATAACCACAGGTTCTCCAAACGTTCGAGTTGCAATCCTTGATACCGGCGTTGATTTGGATCATCCGGATTTGGCGGGCAATTTGTTGGAGGGATTCAATGCATCAACAGGTGCGTTAAATGGTGGCGTTGAGCTTGAAGAGAAAAAATATGAACATGGCACGGCTTGTGCGGGAATTGTTGCTGCCAAAGCAAATAATAATAAAGGTACAGCCGGTGTGGCATACAATTGTAAGATTCTACCTATATATGACGGAGGTGGTGTTGTCACGGCTAAAATTGTTGCCGCTATCAACTGGGCAAGGGAAAATGGCGCTGATGTAATTTCAATTTCGAACGGATATACGGAAACAACCGAGTTAAGCAACGCAATCCATACTGCGGCTACCGTCGGCAGGAATAATTTGGGTTGTGTTATCGTTGCCGGTTCGGGAAACGATGACATTTCAACAGTCATTTATCCGGCCAACCATCCTGATGTTATTTCCGTTGGTGCGATTAATCAAAACGGAAATCGTGCTGACGATTCCTTTGGGAATATCAAATTATGGGGTTCCAATTACGGTGATAACTTGGATGTTGTAGCTCCCGGTGTTGGTATTTATACTCCCGGTATGCAAAAAATTCCTGCTAATTACAATACGGTCGATAACGGAACAGACGGTATTTATTTTTCCGGTTTTTACGGCACATCTGCTGCTTGTCCTCACGTTTCCGGCGTTGCCGCCTTAATCCTTTCCGTACGCTCCGATTTGCGACAAGAACAAGTACGTCGTGTCATCGAATCAACTTGTACCAAGTTGCCGGCATACGGTTTTTCAAACAAACCCAATCGTCTGAACGGTACATGGAATAACGAGGTTGGTTACGGATTGGTGAATGCATACGCGGCGATTTTGTCGGCGATACAGCCGACATATTTCACCGTCGAAAAAACGGCTCAAATGTCACCGTATGCCAATTCACAAAATATTGTCAGAGTGGAAAATTGCACTAATTGTCCGCCAAACGGCCTGTATTTCGAATTTCATGTTAAGACAAAAGACCCCAATAATTATTACGGATGGAGCTATGTGGGAGCAGCTTCTCAACCGAATATGAATGTATCATTACTCTTATCAGCCAATGAACCTTACGATAATTACTTACGACGTGATAATAACTTGGAGGTTAGATGCCGACCTGTGGCTTTTGGTCGTTACGGCGGCTACGAAACTACCTTCCTTGTTCCCTGCCCCAATTGCAGGTTTGCTTACTCCGTGTACGATTCGATAAACGGTCCGTTCAGAAGTATTATATTTCCCAATCCCGTTTCAAACATCTTGAATGTCAAAATCGACCAAGAAGCATACCTGCAAGCTGAAGCAAATACTCCGACCGTTACCGACGGCAAAAGACTGTCGACCAAACCCGAAGATTTTGATATCCGCCTGTATGACGGACAAGGTAATCTATTGCGGCAAAGAAAGATAAAAGCAGCCGGTAAGGTAGAGTTTAGCGTAGCCAATTTGCCCAACGGTATCTATTACCTGCATATTTACGACGGGGTGAACGATAAACCGGAAATGCGACAGATTGTGGTGGAACACTGATAAGGTAAAAGGTAAGAAATAAGAGGTAATACCGAAAAGGGTCATCCGCAGGGGTGATCCTTTTCGTTTGTCGGTTATCCGTTATATGGAAATATCAAAAGGTGTTGCCTCGGCTTAATCTTTATTTTACTTCTTCCACTTTATTTAATGCCACATACCAAAGGAATCCTTTCACGGACGAATGCCCCATGGCACGTAAATGATTCATGTAACGCAATACTTGTTTCCTATATTTTCCCGATTCCGTGTCGCCGAATTTGTAGTCGATCACTTGTACCTCCGAGTCGTTGATAACAACCCTGTCGGGACGGGCAACGGTACCGTCGGGAAGCAGGATTTCCGCTTCCGTTTTTACCAGTATGTCCGATGCAAACCATCCTCCGACCGTCGGATTTTGAAGTGCACGATGCACCATATCGGTTATGAGCGTTCGTTCCGTTTCGGACAATTTACCTTCCGTAATCAACGCATTCAAGCAACGTTCCAAATCGTCGACCGTAATAATGGAACGGAAAATGTCGTGCAGCAATCGACCTTTATCCATCCGAGCATCATGCCCGCCGTCGGACGCAAAATAAGTTCCGTTGCGAATAATGTGCGGCACGTATTCCCACGTGCGGTGCGTTGTTTGATTGAAACAAGCGGCATCTTCGGTATCGGTTGTTTCCCGTTTATTTTCGGGACCGGTCAAAACGCCCGACTCAAAACAAAGAGCATCGGGCTTCCGACAATCGTCGAGTCGGATGTATCGCCGTTCCGAATGCGATTCGTTTGTTTTTTCCTCCGGAAAATCCGGTATTGTTCGCGAATAAATACGCCAAACCAAATCTCCGACATCGGTAAATTCGTCCTTCTTAGGTTGCGGCGCATGAATAAACAAGGCTTTTCGCGCACGGGTGAACGCAACGTACAGCAAATTGAGATTGTCGATGTACGACAACATCTTTTCTTGAAGATATTCTTTGACGAAAATCGTGTCGCGAAGCGCCGATTCGAATCGCAACGGCAGCAATTTCATGTCGTCAAACGGTTTTTCCGGCGGACGGCACCACAATATTTTCCCCGATTTGCAGATCGGCCAATCGCAAAAAGGAATGATGACGGCATCGAATTCCAATCCTTTTGATTTGTGAACGGTAATCAGTCGAACGGCATCCCGACCGTCGGGTCCGGTAAGGTATTTCTTGTCTTTTTTGTCGTCCCACCACTCGAGAAACGAGCGGATATCGGTTGCTTCCCGACGCGTATATTGCAGCAAAATGTCTTGAAATGCCCGAACAAAAGCCGCTTGATCCGTATTGCGGTATAAATCGTATTGTTGTATCAATTTGTCGGACAGTTCGTATACGGGAAGACTTCGCCACAGGCGCATCCGATCGTCGGATATTTCATCGGGAAATTCCGCATTCGACGCATCATCCTTCAAGTAAGTCAGGTACTCGTGCCGCAAATATGCGCGATTGATCCGATCGTCGGGATCAACAATGAATCGCATGGCCGCAACCAACCATTTTACGACGGGCGAATTGCCGATCAGCAATGATTCGTTCGACAGCACGTCATAACGATATTTCGAATCTGGATTTGCCAAACGATGGGCCAACAACATGTCGGCAATGGTTTGGGCTTCCTTGTTTTCCCGAACCAATACAGCAATATCCGACAAAGCGTATCCCAAATCCTGCAATTGCTCAATGCGCCCGGGCAATTCTTTCAGCACCTTATCGCTCCATGTTTCGTCCGAGCCTTCTTCTTCGGGAACGATCGACAAACGTACATACCCTTTTTTCTCGGAGTTTTGTTCGGATACATGCTGGTAACAATCTTCATACGCTTCCGTCATTGATGCGGTCAGCGCATTTAAGTATTCGGCATCGGCTGTATCTTTCTCGTCGTCCGAAAAAGCCAAACACATTTGTCGCACGGCTTCGCGAAAAAAAGCATTGTTAAAGTCCACGACTTCACGAGCGCTCCGCCAATTTTTATCCAGATTTTTTACTAAAACATACAATGAACCCAGGTCGTTTTCCACCTGTTCCGCAAGGATTTTCCAATCGGTATTACGCCAACGGTATATGGATTGCTTCACGTCTCCCACGATCCAATCGGGATAACCCGAAGCCAAGCTGTCTGCAACGAGCGGTCGAAAATTTCCCCACTGAACGGCCGATGTATCTTGAAACTCGTCGATCATGAAATGGTTGTAGAAACTGCCCACCCGTTCGTAAATGAATGGAGCGTCGGCACCTGCGATAATCGTTTTGAGAAATCCCGATGCTTCGGATAAAAGAAAAAGATTTTGATCGCGCGTATATTCGTTCAAATAGCGCATCAGATCGCACAATACGCCCAATACGTTAATCTGCTTCAGAATCAATTCGGCCGTGGCTATTTCCCGTGCATGTTCCGCTTGAAACGTCACCGCTTCCCGCAGAATTTCTTCCAATCCGGCATGATATACCTGCTCGATGTCGCCCTTTCGCAGCGAAGATTTGCCGTACCAGCCTTCGATGTTTTCCAACGCACGCAACACATAAGTATTCGGTGCGGAATTTTGACGATCGGCCAGTTTTTGAAAATATCCGCCGGGGCCTTTTCCTTTTTGAGCAAAATCATCGATCGCCAAATTATGTTCGGCCATAAGCAATAAGGCTTTTTGTCCCATCGCCCGCAAACGATCCGCATAATCGTTCGTCATTTGTTGCAATTTCGCCCGATACCGCTCCAAACTTTCTTTATCGGTGGTTTCTTCCAACAATGCGGGATCGATGTTTTGCAGCTCTTCGCTGAAGATTTCGTTTCCGAGCCTCAACACGTCCGATTTAAAGTTCCACGACTTGCCTTCGTCAATTTTTCGTTCGGCCCAATCGACCAACCAATCTTTCAGAAATTCGTTTTTTTCGAGATCGTCCAACATCAAATCGGTCGACTCATCCAAAACCGAGCCTTGATCCAATTCGACGTTATAACCGGCATATAATCCCATTTCGCGGGCAAAGGAGCGAATCACCTTCTGAAAAAAACTGTCGATGGTAACTACCGAAAAATGAGAGTAATCATGCAATAAATGCGACAAAGCCCGTTCGGCCGCGGCGGGAACATCTGCCTCGGATATTCCCGTTTCCTCGGAAATTATTCGGATATAATGTTTGTCTTTTCGACAAGCCATACCATACAGATCGCGTATGATACGACTTTTCATTTCCTCGGTAGCCTTGTTGGTAAACGTCACGGCAAGAACGCGCCGATGATAATCGGTATTTTTCAGCAACAGCTTGATATACTCTTTACTCAAGGTATACGTTTTGCCCGAACCGGCAGATGCCCGATATATGGTAAGTTTACCGATGGTCTCGAATTTTAACGCGTTGATTTTGCTTTCAAAAGGATCTATTTCGATTTGTCACCATGACGTAATGACCTATTAGGTTTTTAAAACTTGATAGGTCTTGTGCCGGACAAATCCTATCAGGTCTTTAAGACCTAATAGGATATGGTTTACGTCATTGCAAACAACAATGAAACATTCCGATTGGTCATTAAACATGATCCGATACTTTTCTCGCAACGACGTTTATTTTTACAACCTTCTCAAAAAGCTATTTGCTTGATTCGCGACAACTCCGTTTCAAACTCCCGGATCATTCCCGTCATGATATCGGCCACGGGACGAATACCGTCAATGGTCGCTGCAACTTGTCCGATTTCGAGTTCGCCTCGTTCCATGTCGCCTTCGAACATACCCGCTTTGGCGCGACCTTTTCCGAGAATCACCTTTAATTCTTCGGCATCGGCGCCGCGGGCTTCCGCTTCTTTGACAACGTCGAAAAACGGATTTTTCAACAAACGCACCGGAACCGTTTTTTTCATCATCAGCATGGTATCTCCTTCTTTGGCTTGCACCACGCGCTCCTTAAAATCGGAATGTGCCGACGATTCCGTCGAAGCGGCAAATAACGATCCGGCCTGTACTCCTTCGGCGCCCAATGCCATGGCAGCCAACATCGCCCTGCCCGATCCGATACCTCCGGCGGCAATCAAGGGTAAATCGATTTCCCGACGAACATGAGGGATAAGTACCATGGTGGTTGTTTCTTCGCGTCCGTTGTGTCCTCCCGCTTCGAAACCTTCCGCAACAACAGCATCAACTCCGGCTTCGGCCGCCTTACGGGCAAATTTGGTGTTGGATACCACATGTGCCACCTTGATACCGCGCTCTTTGAGAAAAGATGTCCACGTTGCGGGATTACCGGCCGAGGTAAAAACAATCTTTACGCCCGAGGCGATAATGATGCTCATGATTTTGTCGATCTCGGGATACAGCAACGGTACATTTACTCCAAACGATTTATTCGTGGCCGCTTTGCATTTTTCGATGTGGTCGGTCAATACTTCCGGATGCATCGATCCGGCGCCGATTAATCCCAAACCGCCGGCATTGCTCACCGCCGAAGCCAGTCGCCACCCGCTGCACCAAACCATGCCCCCCGATATAACGGGATAACGTATATTGAATAATTGATTGATTCTGTTATCGTTCATTTATTTTCGTTTTTATATTCGCAAAGATAGGTAATAAAGCGGTTGTATCGTCACGGCATCTATATCCGATCGACAGCGGTGTCTTTTATAAAAAACAACGCGTGCCTCTACGTTAAAGCACGCGTTATATTCAATCGTCAAATCAACCGAATATTATTCGGTTACATGTAAACAAGTTTATTTCATCTTATTCAAATCTACTTCGAATTCTTTCGCTATCTCTTTCAGTTTTTCCGTTAAAACGGAACTTTCGGCTTCCTCTCCGCTTAAAACGGACTTAACGTTCACTCCTTTCATCATGATCCGCATCTGAACGTTTAATTCTTGAAAGGTATTTCCTTGCGATTTTTCTTTAATGATATATTCGAGAATTTGTTTTGTCGTGCTCATAGCTTTTTCGTTTTTAATCTTCAAAACATTATTTCAACAACAACATGGTGGAGGTTTGATTGATGTGCCCTATGTAACTTTCTCCGTATGTGGCAAAGCCGACGGTCGGAACAAAGCGAAATATTTCGGAATAGGCCTGTTGTTGATTCTTTCGGGTCAATTCGGCCGAACGAAGACAACAATTGAAATCGACAACAGCTTGCAGCGGGCCATCGGTTTGTTCCGCTTTTTTAACATCCTTATCGGTATCGGTAACAATATCGCCCGATTTCAAGATGGTCAATTCCATGCCTTCTTTCACCGAACAATAAAAAACGATCGAAGTCCCTTCGATTTGCTGCGGGCTTCTGACAAAAAAGTTGTGTTCGTCGAAGACCAATCCCAACGGATATTCACCCAAACGTTCCGTAAGATCATCAACCAATATACCCAACACTTCGGCATAAGCTTTCGTCGCCGGCTTTCCGTTAAATTCGATAACCATCCGTCGTTTTTCGTCCACTTTGGTCGGGGTTAACTTTTTATCGGTGGTCGTAAAACTCTGTGTTTTCAAAACGGCATATCCGTTGGCGGGTTCCATCAATACAAGAACGGCAGCATCGGTATATGCTTTTCCGTCCGCAAACAAATACGTGCTTTTAAATATAAAATTATCGCCTGCCGAACCGCCGATAAAAGGCACGTTGGTTAGGTTTCCGATTTGATCGTTCAAGATTTCTTCTTGGCCGCTCAATCCGTCAATCATGATCAATCCCACGTAGCGCGAAGTATCCAACTTTTTCATCGGTATTCCCGACGATTTTTCAAACGATTTAAACGCTTTTGCTACCGCTTGCGTATCGGTTTTAATATTTCGAAGTACTTCGATTTTCAAATCCTTCAGCGTTTTCTTACCCCACGCCATGGCCACCATCGAATCTTTACTCGGTTTACCGGAAATCATTTCGCCGGCCGTAGTGCATCCGACGGTATGCGCCCCCGGAAATGCTTCGGCCATCGCCTTACTCACCGCATTCGCCGAATAAACCGGTGAAACAAAATAGAGAATCATACAAGCATCAACGTCCGATAATTGTTCCTTGATGCTTTTAACCGCCGATACAACATCTTGTACGCCGGATTGTGCCACTTTAAAATTTACCATAACTTTACTTCATGCATTAAGTGATTGCCGCTTATTTCAAAAATAACATTGTTGATGTTTGATTGATATGTCCGATATAACTTTCGCCAAACGTGCCGAAAGCAATGGTGGGAATTGATTTAAATAAAGTCGCATATTCCTGTTCTTGGCATTTCTCGTGCAATTCGGTCATACGCGACATGCAATTAAACTCAACGACAGCTCCCAAATCCCTGTTATTGTAAAAAGCATGTTCCAAATCGCGACGCGTGTCGACAACGATGTCTCGCGCCTGCAAAACCGTCAATTCCATCCCTTCCTTCACCGAACAAAAAAACGAGATGGCCCCGTTATCTTCCACACGATTACAGTGTCGCACGAAAAAGTTCTTTTCGTCGAACACCAATCCCAACGGATTGGCGATAAAATATTTCGGCAAATCGACATCGGCAACATCCAACGCTTCGGCATAAGCCTTTACGGCAGGTTGACCGTTGAACTCGTATACGATTCGCGCCGCTTCATCCACTTTGGTCGGAGTAAGTTTTTTATCGGTTAAAGAAACACTTTGCGTTTTCAAGAAAGCAAATCCGTTGGCCGGTTCCAAAAGCACCAGTACCGCGGCATTTGTATAAGCTTTCCCGTTAACGTAAACATAGGTCGATTTGCGAAAATCATCGGATGCGGCCGAACCGCCGACAAAGATCACGTTCGTAAAATTTCCTATTTGATCGTTGATGTATTCTTCGCACTTGCTTTGCCCGTCAATCAAGACCATCCCCACATAACGCGCCGGTGATATCCGCGACATCGGTGTATTAAAATAATTTCCGAGGTTTTTCATCGCCTTGGCAACAACTTGTTTATCTTCCTTGATATTTTCAAGGACTTCCGCTTTCAATCGGGGAATGCCGGATTTATCGCATGCCATGGCAACAATCGATCCGGTCAACATTTTCCCGGAAATCATTTCACCGGCCGTGGTGCAACCGATGGTTTGCGCGGAAGGAAATGCTTCGGCCATCAATGGAGCGATCTTTTCGGACGGATAAACCGGAGATGCGAAAAAAACGACCAATCCGGGATCAACAATTGTCGATAAGTTTTTTTGTATTGACCGAACCGCCGCCTCGACGTCCGCATTATCGGAATATGCTGTTTGATAAGCCATTATTGGGTGTATTTAGTGTGTGATTTCATGTAACTTAAACAAAATTGTCGGAAGAGCGATATCCCGCATTACGAGATCAAATAAAAAAGGCACGCCCTATTTTTGAGTTTACGTAAAAAGTTGATAAAGGTTATATCTTTTTGTTTATAAATTTTTATTTTTACGAAATAAAAAATGAATGTAGAATCCTTGATTTTTTTGGCAACTTTAATACATTATGAAGCAATAAACGGCTTTATGTCAAAATCAAAAAATTCCGAAAAATGAACATGAGAAAGACAACAGCAATATCGATATTTGCCGCGATAATGGTTTCGTCGGTTGTTTTCGGCCAAAAAAACGGCGTTTTGTGTTTGGGAAACGGCGAAATGGTGGTATACGAGAGACACAGCGACATCATCCAATTGTTCGGACCTCCTTACAGTTCGCCTTCGGTATTGCAATTGACGACAACCGGTTCGGGTGAAATAACATCGCAACGGGAAACGGGAACCGGCGTTTGGACACATCAATTACAAAACGGACAAAACCGGACGGGAAAAATGGTCGATTTCGTTGTCGGGAACATTCCTTGTTTTGTTCGGACGATCGAAAATACCGATACGTTGCGTTTTCGACTGATTCTGTCCAAGGAAACAACACATATTGACAATACGCCCGAATATCGACCGAAGGGGATCGCGCATTCGATGCTGTTGACCAGCCCGGCAGGTACGTACGCATATCAAAGCATATTTTATCCCACCAACACGGCCAATTATTATCAATTGATGATTAAGGGAAATGCAAGTGCGTCCCGAATCGACGATCGGACATGGAACATTGTATGTTTTCCCGGCAAAAGCGACATCCGCATTGCCGGAGGACGGGATTATCCGCAATGTGTCATCAATGCTCGAACAATATCCGATTCGGAAAATGTCGCTTTATTGGATCAAACTCGAGCCTATTGGAAAAATTTTACACAGCGTCGTACCGATTTCTCGAAAAAAATACCGACAAACGTTCCGCAAAGAGATCGTTTGTTGCAAGCAATCGACGATGTTGCGGTATTGATTAAAGCGCAACAGGGTACAGAAGGCGGCGTATTGGCGGGATATCATTACCACTTGGGTTACGTTAGGGATCAATACGGTGTATCGCGAGGTTTGCTGAAATTGGGACATATCGACGAAGCCAAGGCCATTTTGCAATTTTATTGGGACATTTGGCAACGAAAAAAAATATTGCGTAATGCGCAAGGCATCGGTCTTGATGCTTTTCACGTGCATGAAAACGACGAGGTGGAAATAACGGGATATTTGATTATTCAAGCGTTTGATTATTTAAAGGCTACGGGTGATAACGCATACGTTAAAACCATATTTCCCATGTTGGAGTGGGCTTGGGATTGTCAGGTACGAAATCTTCATCGAAACATGTTGCCTTTCAACGGTGACGAAACATACATCGCTGGCGGTATCTTACCCCGAACGGTCATGTACGACGGATCGGCGGAAGCAACCATGCTGTTTCTCACCGGAGGTCGACAATTGGCGGATTGGGCGGAAAAACAAAAAGTGCGATCGGCAAACAAAACGACGGAAGCAAAAAAAATCCTGCAAACCATAGGAAAACAATATCCCGATAATTTCGTGGTCGACGGAAAGTTGTTGACCAACAATCCCGCAAGAAAACAAGGATTGGCGTATCCCGATTTCCGTCACGGGGTATGCGAATCGTGTATCAAAGTGGATTGGTGTCAAAAAACGGACAACAACCGTTATTTATGTGCCGCTTGTTTTCCTTACAAAACGTTTCCCGACATACGCGACGAAAAACATTACATCCGATCGGTCAGTTTGACGCCTTGGTATATACATAGCAATGTGTTGCCGACCGGTTTGCCGGAACTTTTGGTTAGGGACATTGCCACATCTTATCTGATCGACGGAAAATTACCATCGCGTCCCGAAGGCGGCAGAACCGTAGGCTACGACTACGGATTGTTCCTTTATGCGCTCACCGAGATGAATCTGCCGCTCAAAGACAAGATATACGGGCAAATGTTGGACGTTATAGACGATACGGGCGCATGGGTGGAATATTACGAAAACGGGATTCCGTCCGGCACGCTCTGCCGCCCGTGGGAAAGCGCCATCAACATTGAAGCGGCCATTGAGTATGCGGAAAAATACCGATAATCGGGCATTTTTTCCGTGTTATATGTTGTACCGATAGAATCGTTTATCCTTCGATGATTTTTATTTCTTTCTTTGTCGCGTAATGCCGCACAGAAAAGACAATTGATATCGATTTTTGCCGACTTTCGAGATTATTCCGGACGAATCGCCGGTAAATTTTCGTTACCTTTGCGTGAATCAAAAATCGCATGGAGGATACATACAGACATAAAGGGTTACGAAAATTATTGATCGAACAAATTCGCAAAAAGGGAATTACTGACGAAGTCGTTCTTGAAGCCATGGGACGGGTGCCGAGGCATGCATTCATGGACAGCGGATTCATCAATTTTTCGTACAAAGATTCCGCGTTTCCCATCGGCGCGGGACAAACCATTTCACAACCTTATACGGTTGCTTTTCAAACACAATTGTTGGAGCTGAAACCTCACGAAAAAATTTTAGAAATAGGCACGGGCTCGGGATATCAAGCGGCAGTACTTTATGAAATGGGAGCCAATGTGTACACCATCGAACGACAACGCGAACTGTACGTTAAGTCGCAACAGTTGTTGAATCAATTAGGCTGTAAATTGCATTTTTTTTACGGGGACGGATATGCCGGATTGCCTGCTTATGCGCCTTTCGATAAGATATTGATCACGGCGGGAGCAACCGAAATTCCCGAAGCGTTGGTGCAACAACTGAAAGTCGGCGGACGAATGGTTATCCCCGTCGGTGACGACGAAAGGCAGGAAATGACCTTGGTTGTGAAAAAATCGGAATCGGAGATCGACGTATCGCGCCACGGATCGTTTGCATTTGTACCGTTTCTGAAAGGAAAAGCGTGATCGGACCATAAATCTCGTATTACGGACAGACCGTCATTATTAATTATTCATTGTTCTTTATTCATTAAACTTTATGTTTTTTCATCGTCTTGTTTTTAATCCTTATCAAGTTAATACATATATCGTTGCCGGCGAAGACGGACAATGCGCCGTTATCGATCCCGCTTGTTGTTCCCCCGAGGAACGGGCGACGTTGAAAAAGTACATCGAAAGTAAAGGACTGCAACCGGTATTACTGATCAACACACACGGGCATTTCGATCATGTTATCGGCAACGCCTTCGTCTGCGATACGTGGCCGGTGAAAACCGCAGCATGCCATGATGATCTCTTTTTGATGGAAAATGCCCAAAAACAGGGCGAGATATTCGGTTTCCCGACGGAGCAACCTCCTCTACCCGAAATCTGGTTGAAAGACGGAGATATTCTCACTCCGGGAAACATTAAACTTCATATATATCATATTCCGGGACATTCGCCCGGAAGCATCGTGCTGCATTCTCCGGAAAATAAACTCGTTATGACGGGCGATGTATTGTTCAACGGCAGCATTGGTCGTACCGACCTTCCGGGCGGAAATTACGATCAACTTATTGAAGGTATCGAGAAAAAATTGCTGGTATTACCGCCCGAAACCATGGTATATCCCGGACACGGTCCCGAAACATCCATCGGACAGGAAATGATGCATAATCCGTTCTTGAACGGATTGTAAAAACCTGTTTTTATATAAGGTTCGATTAATCTTTACATACATAAACCTACCGGGTTTTGAAAACCCGGTAGGTTTTAACCCGTCTTATTGGTAATTACGTATTCTCTAACTTAGAGCCTGACTAAAATTCTTTTTGTCCGACTTAAGTTGCGCCTCCGGCGCGCCGGTTGCCATGCTCGGTCAATATCCCAAGGCATTGCCGTCGGGCTGAACCTTTAGTTCGGCGAAACCAAATAAGCCGGACTTTCAGTCCGATACATAAAAAGTTAGCTTGAAAGGCTAATTTAATTTAGCCCGACGGCAACGCCTCGGGACAGAAAAACATTTTTTAAAATCGGCGTCCGGGAGGGCCTGTTTAAATTTTTAACCGGTTTCTTAATTCGCATGATTTAAAATTTAAACAGACTCTTATATAAAGTTCGTTGTTGAGCAATCTTCTATAAAGATGTGTCGGCTTCGATTTGCTGATTGTCGGCGGCGATATCTTTTTTCGGGGGACGGATCAATAAAAACGCTCCGAGAAGAATAAACGGGATACTCAGTATTTGCCCCATATTCAAGACCATCCCTTTTTCGAAAGCTACTTGATCTTCTTTTAAAAATTCGATCAGGAAACGAGTCGAAAAAACCGATACCAGAAAAAAGCCGAAAAGAACGCCGGGGATTTTGCTTTTGTTTTTGACATACATGCGGCACAACCAAACAAATATCGCCAAATATGCCGCGGCTTCGTATATTTGCGTGGGATGACACGGACGTCCGTTAATCGGGGACAAGTGCCATTCTTGAGATCGAATAAATTCAAATCCCCAAGGAAGAGCGGTTGGATGACCGTATATTTCGGAATTCATCAAGTTTCCGGTTCGAATGAAAAAGCCGGACAAGGCCACTACAATCACGATCCGATCGAGTATCCACAGATACGGACGATGTTCCGCTCGCGAAAAAATAAATAAGGCAATCAATATTCCCACGGCGGCTCCGTGACTGGCCAATCCGCCCATCCATATCGCGGGAATTTCCAACGGATTTTGAAGATAATAATCGGGTTCGTAGAACAAACAGTGTCCCAAACGGGCGCCGATAAGCGTACCGAAAATCATGTACCACGTTAACCGATCGAGCACTTTGACGGAAATATTTTCGCGACGAAATATTTCTTTTACGATAAAATATCCCGCAACAAAAGCCGCCGCAAAAAGCAATCCGTACCAACGTATCGAAAACATGCCGACATGAAAAATCTCGGGATCAACATTCCATGTAATGAAATTGAAAGGCATATTTATCATAATTTTTACGAAACAAACCTGTTAGGTTTTTGAAACCTAACAGGTTTGTTTCGGTCGTATTTGTATTTCCTATATACTAACGATGCCGAAGTTTCCGTCTTTTCCGAGCCGAAATATAATCGACTATTCCATCGGATTTGAAAAACCGGCAACGGTTACAATAACCGTTCTTTGATCATGTATTCGGCAATTTGTACCGCATTGAGCGCCGCGCCTTTACGTATTTGGTCGCCCACGCACCAAAAATGAATCCCCGTAGGCGTGGTGATGTCTTTGCGGATGCGTCCCACATATACGGGATCTTTATCGGCAACAAACAAAGGCATCGGATAGGCGCAATCGGCGGGAACATCTTCAACAAGTACGCCGGGGGCATTTTGCAACGCTTTGCGTACGGCGGAAACTTCGAGAGCCTGCTCGGTTTCTGCCCAAACCGCTTCGGAATGCGCCCGCAAAACGGGTACACGAATGGCAGATGCACTTACGGCGATGTCGGCATGCATGATTTTACGCGTTTCATGATGCATCTTCATTTCTTCCTTGGTATAATCGTTATCGGTGAATACATCGATGTGAGGAATCACGTTAAACGCCAACTGATATTTAAATTTGTCGACGGTAACGGGTTCGCCGTTCAGAACTTGTTCCACTTGTTTCTTTAATTCTTCCATGGCGGCGGCTCCCGCACCGCTGGCTGCTTGGTAGGTTGCCACATGCACTCTTCGGATCGGAGACAGGTCATGAATCGGTTTAAGCGCCACCACCATGATGATGGTGGAACAATTGGGATTGGCAATGATGTTGCGTGGACGATTTTTGCAATCAGCGGCATTCACTTCGGGAACCACCAAAGGAACATCATCATCCATTCGGAAGGCGCTGGAGTTATCGATCATTACCGCACCGTATTTCGTGATCGCGGATGCAAATTGACGTGAAATACCGGCTCCGGCCGAAGTTAACGCAATATCGATTCCTTTGAAATCATCGTTGTCTTTCATCTCTTTAACCGTAATTTCTTTCCCGTTGAATCGATATGATGCTCCGGCGCTTCGCGAAGATCCGAACAACACCAATTCATCGAGCGGAAAATTCCGCTGTTCCAACACTTTCAAAAACTCTTGACCAACGGCTCCGCTGACTCCAACAATCGCTAATTTCATCTTCTTATGCTGTTAAAATGTATTCTCGTTTTGCGCAATTCTCATGCCATATTCGTACGATCTCGGCCGACCGGTTCGAACATTAAAATTCGAAAGATTCTTAACTTTCGGTAATAAGTCCTCTTCCCGTTTTGATTATTTTCCCTTTCTCGGTGAGATCGTTGAAAATTTTGTCCAATAATCCGTTGATAAAAACGGAACTTTTGGGCGTCGAATAGTATTTGGACAACTCCAAATATTCATCAAACGTAACTTTGATCGGAATGGAAGGGAACTCGACCAATTCATTAATGGCCATTTGCATGATCAAATTGTCGATAAAAGCAATTCGTTCGATATCCCAATTATCCACATATCCCTCAATCAATTTCCGATATTCGTCATAATGCTTTATGGAAGATCGCAACAGTTGATACGCAAAATCCCGATCATCATCCGATTTGTAGAGCGGAAGCAGATTCGTTTGTTTGTTCTGCTTCATATCTTTGATGGTTTTAACCACCATGACGGTGACAAACTCGATATCGTCGTTCCAAAAAATACTTTGCTCTTCCATGATTTCGGAGAACATTTGGTGTTCTTCCAATTCATTGGTATAAAAATCGATCACCAATTGTTTGTCCTCCGCGTAACCGAGTACCGGCAATGCCATGTATTCCTTATAATACGAGGATTCAATCAATTTGTTGTATAAGTTTTTGATGAGTTCGGGATGATTCACCCAACTCATTTTATGTTCACTCAAGTATTGATTGAATTCGGTGCTTTCTTCTATTTGCTTGATGATTTCATTGTCCGTAAAACGCGTATTGGGGTGAAGATCCTCGTACGTGGGAAGCCTTTTGTTTTTTGCCAATTCGATACGCGATTCCGCATACCGTTTGACGGAAATAATCAACAGCAGCAGATAAAAATAAAGATCATACGCTTTGTTGATACTGAATTTCAAATCTTTTTCCGACTTAGCCAAACCGGCATCATCGGCATTAAAGTGGGCATACAGAATTTGTAAAATTTTTATGCGAAGTAATCTTCTGCTGATCATGTGTACATCATTACGAAAAACGATGCAAAGAAAAGTATTTTTCGGGAAAAAGACAATATTCGGGACGAATGCGCCCGAAATAAGACAAATCCGAAATAAATTCGGTTATTGCGTTACGGTAATTTCGAGGAACGAACAAGCTTTCACTTCCTCCCCGGTTTCTTTTGATTTTCCGATAACGCCGAGTTGTACTTGGTAAACGCCCGGCAAGGTAAAGATATGTTCCGTAAACTCGCCTTTGGTTCGCATGCCGTCACCGAAAATCCAATAATACTCTTGAATATCCATTTCGGGAAGATATGTCTTCGACGCATCAAACGAGAGTGAAGCCCCCGCCGCAACGGTATGTTTGGTTGTTATGTAAGGCTGTTCAATATCGAGTACATCAAACGGATATGAGGCCACTTGCTTAAATCGCTCCCCGGTTAACGTGTCCACCACGTTTAATTGCACCAAGTAATGTCCCGTTGAAGCAAACGTGTGTTCCGCCACCTGACCTTTTTTGATCGTCCCGTCGCCCAAATCCCATTCATATCGGAATGTCGTCGTATCCAAATCGACAGTACCGGGTTCAAAAAACTCATATGTATAATCGTTTTCTTCCTGCGGAAGACACATCGAAAAAACGGGAAAAAGAGATTCAAAAGAAAAAATATCAACGGTTTTTCCGTTCCTGCCGGACGAGAAATAACCGATTTGTCCGTCCGCATCGGCGGCGGCATAAGCAAAATCATCGCTCGCGGAATTAATCGGCGAATCCAAATGTATCCGCATTCCCCATGTGCCGTCGGCTTTTTCGCGTACCGAAAAAATATCCAAACCGCCCATCGATTCATGCCCGGTCGTGGAAAAATACAATACTCCGTTTGCCTGAATGAACGGATACTGTTCGTCACGATCGGTATTAACTTCCGGACCCAAGTTTTTCGGCGTTCCCCATCCTCGCGGCGTCCATTCGCAACAATAAATATCGTACCCTCCGTATCCTCCCGGCATGTCCGACGCAAAAAACAAACGCTTCCCGTCTCGACTCAACGACGGATGAATGTTTCCGTAATTTGTTCTGTTGTATGTAAAAGGTCGAATGTTGGCCCATTTTGCACCTTCCTTTCGAGCCGAATAGATTCCGTTGCCGTTTTCGCCGAATGCCGTATAATACAAGTCGTTTCCGTCAGCGCTCACGGAACATGGTCCTTGATGCGCATTTGCAACCAATTCTTTGTAAAGAAGCCGGGAGCCGCCCCATTTTAAACTGTCTTTTTTCGGCACGAAATACAAGTAAAAAAGCGGACGATCTTCCAAATCGGTTTTGCTGATTAAAACATTGGCTTTTTGATCGGAACAATAAATTAACCCGTTGTCGTACGGCACAGCGGCCATTTCGTTGGCATAGGATGTATTGAACGGCAACGGCGCAACGCGATAAAACGGTTGCGCTCCAATCTCCCGAACTGTCGCACACCAAAGCAGAAAAACCATTATGCGGGCTACTTTATTCATCGGCTCAGAAACAACGGGTTTTCGGCTTTTACTCGATACCTGAATTCATAACGCACCATGATCTCATGCGAACCGCTAATGGTTTCGTTCAACACTCCGAATGTATGGTCGTACGCATAACCGAGACTGAGTCGGGGATTGATTCTGACCTCAACCAATGCCGCCAATGTAGAAGCATTACGATAAGAAACGCCGAGTTCGAGTCGATCTCCGGGAAATAAAATAACGTTGCAGTTCAAATCGCAAAGAATCTCCTTTTGCGCATATTGCAACAAAGCGGAAGGTCTGATTTTAAATTTATCGTTGACGGGAAAGAGTATCCCGCCATACAGCATCACATTATCGAATGCCATTTTACCCTTATACGAATCGGCCGTATACGGCGAATATGTCAACAACTGCGGCAACGACAACCCGACAAAATATTGCGGTGTGTAATAATACACGCCGGTGCCGACATTGGGCATAAAGGATTTATGCACTTCGTTATTGAACATCGGATCGGGATTCGTTCGCAAAGTGACCTTGCTTTCATCTTCACGCATTTGTTCAAATCCCGCTTGTAAACCGAACGAAAGTTTTCCGGAACCGAGTTTGACACGAAAAGCATAGGAAGCAAATACACCCGTTTGTCGGTATATACCGACTTGATCGTTATACACGAGTAATCCGAGCGCTATTTGAGGATTTTTCAACGGGAAATCGCCCGTAAATGTTTGCGTAACGGGCGCTCCGTCAACATTTTTCCATTGACTGCAGCGATATAATGCCGCCAAATTCAATACTTCTTTGCTTCCGGCATAAGCCGGATTAATCGCCATACCGTTAAACATGTACTGGCTGTACGTGGGATGATATTGCGCCCAACAGGATGTCCCGCAAATCAACAGACAAAGTATAGCGAATATTCTACCTTTTGAGCACCACATATCCTTTATATACTTTGTTCCCGTTGAGGGTCAGTTGATAAAAATAAGTTCCCGACGGAAGTTCTTTTCCTGCCGTATTTCGGCCATCCCACCAACCGGTACAGTCATTACCGGTACCGTTATTTTTAAACGAATTCGAACGATATACTTCGTTATTGTATCGATTGAAAATGATCAATTCGGCGCTTTCCGCATTTTCCGCACCGCCGACAATGAAACAATCGTTGATGCCGTCACCGTCCGGAGAAAAACCGGAATACAAATTGATATCCGACACTTCAATCGTCATTTGATCGGAATTAACGGGGCATGCACCGCTGCTTACCGTCCATTGCAGCGTATTAACGCCGATTTCCAAATTACTCGCTTCCGTTGAAGGTTGACGAGGGTCGGCAAAAGTGATATTTCCTTCCGCCGTCCATAAGCCTTCACCCGATGTAGCCGGAGTTGCATCGATTGCGGCGTTGAATTTGAATTGTTGCGTTTGATCCGCACCCGCAAATGCCGGCGAAGGAAGTTGATCGTAACGCACCAATACCGATCGAGCAGTGTCGGCGCAACAATCGTAACTGCCGGAAACCGCCGATCCCGAAGATATAACACGCCGGTACCACCGATCGCCAATATCTTTCGGAGGCGTATACGTTAAGGACGTTTCTCCCGAAATAACGGACCAATTTTTATTGTTGCCGCTTTCTTGCCACATGTAACCGTAATGCGTATTATCGCCTCCCGAAATAACAGTATTGCCGAGCATAACGGCTTGATCGATTTCGCATAATTGCCGATCGGAACCAAGGTCGTTGCCTTTTATAATCGGCAGAATATAAATTTTGGCAATATTGCTTTCGGTCGTACACCCTATTGATGTTACTTTTCGGCGATAATCCTGTTCGGTCCGATTTGATGCATCAGACACCAACGGAATATCGGTTAAATCCTTCACGCCGCCTCGAGCCCCGGGTATTTCCGTCCATCCGCCGTTATTGATGTTTTGTTCCCATCGATAAGCGTAATTCGCGCCATCCCCACCCGTGGGAACTGATCCCTTAATAACGGATATAGATTTCACGTTTCCGCAAAGAGTTGTATCGGCGGGAAAAATAAGCGTATTGGTTACTTGCGGGATAATGGTTACTCTGATCGAAGAACTATTATCCGTAATCGGCGTGGATCCGTCGGATGAGGTAACCGTACGACGATAATATCCGTCGACGGTAAACGCACCGGTATAATTTGGTGTATTATTTATACCGGAACACGAGGTCCATCCCGTAGTGCCGTTCAAAGAATATTGCCATAAATAGGTATACGACCCGTTTCCTCCTTTAGGCGTGGATGCTTTGAGCGTTTTCGTGTCATTATAACAAAGCGTGGTATCCGCCGTAGTGATAAAATTATACAAAAAACCTTTTAACGGCAATTCCAATGCGCCGAGAATAAACCCTTCTTCGCCCGGAATACTTTGTGATCCGCAACCTCCACCGTTTATTTTACCGTTGTTGTCCTCAGACCTTTTAATAGTATTACCGAACGCCGCCACAAATGTGTTTTTATCCATCGACGCATACACCAATCCGCCGCCGCCGCCGCCGCCGGCACCGAGCGAACCAGAACCACCATTACAGCCAGCCGCCATAACATCCCCGCCTGTTCCTCCGACAATTTCGGCTTTGAAATTACCATAATCTGCCGTTGAGTTTCCAACGGAAATCAAAATGCTGCCGGCAGCACCGCCACCACCGGCACCACCGGGCTCAGTGATCGAAGTGGATGCTGTTACGGATTCACCGTTGGCTTTTATGATTGCATCGCCGTTCAATCGAAGTTTTCCGGCAACAATAATAACAATACCGCCGCCTTTACCGCCATCCGTATTATATCCCGTTCCGGATCCGCCGCCGCCACCCATAAATGCGCGTTGCACCCACAACCCGCCACTGTTGTATTTCACGGCCGCACCGCCGTTTTCATCCGGAGTCGAGGGTTGTTCACATACCTGTACTCCTCCCCTGCCTCCGGCGCCGCCGTTGCCGCCGCCGCCGCCGCCCGAATACATGCCGTTACCGCCGCCGCCACCGCTGATTCTGACAGGACGATTACTAAGCACCGGTCCTTTTCCTCTGGGAGCAGATGTGAGTATCGATTTAACAAGAGCTCCGTGCCCTTTGTAGCCGGCCATATCTGAAGCGCTTGCCGGATAATCAGCCGAAGTATAGGAGGTACTATTGCATACGGTAGGAAACGGCGTTCCGGATGCCCCTCCGCCGGGGAACCCGAGTGCCGATACATCAATATTATCGTTAAGCGTCAATGTTTCTTCCACCATCAATGCCAATACACCGCCCGTTCCCGTTGCCTCGTTCCACAAGTCGCATTCAAGTTTGGTACCGGAAACCAATTCGGCATTTCTGTAAGAAGGAACACGAACAAGTTGCACAAACTCGGTTGCGGGAACATAACCGGAAGGATTGGCCGACAACGTAATCCTGTTTTGAGTCGAATTAACGCCTCTCACAATATAAAACTCATATTTTCCGGCATTATTCGGATTATTGCCGTCTGCGGATATTCCTGTCATTTGAATCAACAAAACGGTATCCCCTACCCCAAATCCGGTAGTGCTCCCGACGACTACTTCGCTACCGGTAATCGACGAAACATTGATATACTTGTTGATAACCGACTTGGTTATCTTTTGTTGTCCGAGAACAATATCGCACAAGCAAATCAGACCGACACATACTACGCCGTATATGAATGTTTTTCGCAAGACGATGAAATTTATGACAATATAAGCAATAATATTTTTTGCAAATGTAAACCTTTTCCGGAAATAATGCTTCTTTTTGTTGTTCGTTGCTCTTTCAAAAATCATCAAAAAGCCTTTTTCCTTTGTTTGTGACATTTGAAAAACGTTTCGAATATTTATTTTATTTCTATCTTTGGCCCGATTTTCCGTTCCCGTTATATGTTATACCGACAAGAGTACAATCGAAAATTTGAATGTTTATTACAATTAAAACCATCATATTGTTCATTTTAAGGATACCCGTATGCGGTATTTCGTTTACGTTTGACGAACAAGAAAGCCGTATCGATCCGGGTGTTGTCGATTCGACGGAACCTTTCTATGCATCACTGCTGAAAAACCGTGAAATTTTTATCGCCATTTTGGTGGTTATTCTTCTTTTGATAAGCATTGTTGCCGTCATCACACTTGTTTTGTACCAAAAAAACAAGCGGGTGACCGCTTTGCTGCAACAAAAAAACGAAGAAATCGATAAACAACATCGATCGAATGACAATATCATGCAAATGCTGGAACAAAAAAAGCATGAAGTGGAACAACAAGGTTACGAACTGCAGGAAACAACTACCGAATTAAAATGGCAAACCGAAAATGCACTCCGTCTTTATGACGAAATAGAACAACAAAAAAAGGAAGTGACGGACAGCCTTTTGTACGCCAAAAGAATACAAACGGCGCTGTTGCCCGAAGTTCCTTTTATCAATGAAATATTAAACGATTATTTTGTTTTGTTCCGTCCCCGCGACATTGTCAGCGGCGATTTTTATTGGATCGCGGCAAAAGGAGGCAAAACAATCGCGGTTGTAGCCGATTGCACGGGACACGGGGTTCCGGGCGCCTTTATGAGTATTTTGGGAATCACTCTTTTGAACGAAATAACCCAAGATGAAAATTTGCAGGCCGACATCGTTTTGGATAAACTCAGAGAGCAGGTAATCAAGGCCTTGAAACAAACAGGAAGAGATTTGGAAAACAAAGACGGCATGGACATGGCCGTAAGCATCATCGATTGGGAAAACGCGCGGATCGAATATGCGGGAGCAAATATTCCGCTGATTCTTCTGCGAAGTTTGCCGAACGCTCCCGACGAATTGATCGAGGTACGCGCCGATCGTATGCCCATCGGGATATACGAAACCGGTACCAAACCTTTCACCAAGCATCTTATTCCCATCAAACCGGGCGATTCGATTTATATGTTTTCGGACGGTTATTGCGACCAATTCGGAGGCAGTGATCTCAAAAAATTCAAAAAGAAAAATTTGAAAAAGCTGCTGATGGATATCCACAAGCATAATATGGCCGAACAAAAGAAAATTCTGAAACAAACTTTGGATCATTGGCGCGGCGATCTGCCGCAGGTAGACGATATTTTGGTAGTCGGTATCAAGATATAGGGTTAAGACGTGCAAAAAACAATGAAATCATGATTACGTTACAAGCCGGCGCCATCAGTCTTTTCGATGCGGAATCGCTGTTATGGCGGGGAGAAAAAGCGGTTGTACATCAACAATCGATGGAAAAGGTTGAGGCTTGCCATCGCTTCTTGGCCGAGTTCGCACGCAACAAAGTCATCTACGGTATCAACACAGGTTTTGGTCCGATGGCGCAATATCGCATTGAGGAACAAGAATTGCGGCAATTGCAGTATAACTTGATTCGCAGTCATGCCGCCGGTACGGGAAAACTGTTACCGCCGGTATACGTAAAAGCCTCAATGTTGGCTCGCGTCGGATCATTGTTGCGGGGATATTCCGGAGTACATCCGTCCGTTATCGAATTACTCGTCGAGTTGATCAACAGAGATATTTATCCTTTAATTTTCGAACACGGCGGAGTGGGCGCCAGTGGCGATTTGGTACAATTGGCACATCTCGCGCTTAATCTCATCGGCGAAGGCGAAGTTATGTTTCGCGGACAAATGCTTCCGACGAGAGATGTATTCGAGCAACAAGGCTTACAACCGATCTCGATGCATATTCGGGAAGGGTTGGCTTTGATCAACGGCACGTCGACAATGACAGGTATCGGAATTGTTAACGTACTGAAAACACGTAAATTGTTAAATCGGGCAGTTGATGCATCGTCATTGATTTGCGAGGTTGTCGGATCCTTCGACGATCATTTTTCCGGCGAACTGAATCGCGTAAAACTTCATGAAGGACAGGCCATTATTGCCCGAACGATGCGGCAAAACACGGCCGGCAGTTTGCGCCTGCGCCGTCGCGGAGAATACTTTTACACCGGGGGAAACCGATCATCCTTTTTTACCGAAAAAGTACAGGAATACTATTCGTTACGTTGTGTTCCCCAAATATTGGGACCGATATATGACACGTTGCAATATGCTTCCGATGTATTGGTTGCGGAACTGAATTCCGTGAACGATAATCCGATTATCGATCCGAAAAACGAAAACGTCTATCACGGAGGTAATTTTCACGGCGATTACGTGGCTTTCGAAATGGACAAATTAAAAACGGCCGTAACAAAGCTTGCCATGTTGGCTGAAAGACAATTGAATTATTTGATGCATGATCGCATCAACGATCTGCTGCCGGCCTTTGTCAACCTCGGTAAACCCGGACTGAACTACGGCATGCAAGCGGCGCAATTCACGGCAACATCCACCACCGCCGAATGCCAAACGCTTTCCAACCCCATGTACATCCACAGTATCCCGAACAACAACGACAACCAAGATATCGTGAGCATGGGCACCAATGCGGCCAATATGACGCGAACCGTCATCGATAACGCTTTTCAAGTGTTGGCCATCGAAATGATGGCCTTGGTACAGGCGATTGATTATCTGAAAATACAAACGCAGCTGTCGTCAAAATCACGTTGTTTATATGAACAAATTCGGGCGTTGGTTCCCGTGTTTGCGGAGGATATGCCCAAATATGTCGAAATACGAAAAATAACGGATTTTTTGCAAGAAGAGAATACGGCTGATACGGATTTTTGATTCGAAAAAGCGCCTATCCCCCACCCTACCGACATTTCAATAACATCATCTTATCGATTGACCGATCGGTTTTGGGATCGATGTAATGAATTTTGTCGGAAAATATGTTTCATTTTTTGTTATTCTTTCCGAAAAAAGTTATTTTTGTGCACAAAATTATAATGATGAGACTTATAGGCAGTATTACCATACTTTTTGCATTGCTTTTTTCAACAAAAAGCGTTAATTCTCAATCCCTTATCGAAAACCTTCCCCGCCCGGTTCTTTTAATGGAAAGTGATATTTCTTTGGAAGAAGATGAAGCGGGAATCAATATCGATTCGCTTGCTTTCTTGACAAACGAAGGAATGATCGACTCCACCGTGATACCGGCGGCCAAGCTATATAACTATGTATGGTGTAACCAACTCGTGAATCCTTATCAGCGACAGGTTACCCACATGCCGGATACCACTTTGATCGATTTTGCGCAATATTGTCATCCGAACAAAAACGTGGTAACGTCCGATTTCGGATTTCGCAGAGGATGGCGTTTCCATTACGGCATTGATACGCGATTGAAAGTCGGCGATTCCATTTGCAGCTCGTTCGACGGAATGATTCGTATCGTCAAACGCGGAAAAGCATACGGTAATTACGTTGTCATCAGGCATTTTAACGGTCTTGAAACAGTTTACGGACATCTCAGCAAAACGTTGGTAAAAGTAAATCAAGTGGTGCGCGCCGGCGAAGTAATTGCGTTGGGCGGCAATACGGGACGTTCCACCGGACCGCACCTGCATTATGAAATACGTTATCTCGGACAACCGATCCCTCCGAGAGAATTGATCGATTTTGAAAACTATACGGCTAAATACCGAATTGTCGATTTATGCGCAACACATTTCGCATATGCCGCCGAATTGGAAAAGATTCGCTATTACACGGTTCGAAAAGGCGATACCTTGTACGGTATTTCGCTTAAAACAGGCATCAGCATGGACACTATTTGCCGGTTGAATCGGATCGGAAAAAAATCGGTTTTACGAATCGGCCAAAAAATACGGTACACGTAACCCGAATACCTCAAAGCCTCCCGTCTTCGAAAACACGCCCCAAATCGGATAAATCCGATTTCAAAAAGTCGCTTTTCGATATGAAAACTATCGATCAACGGGTAATTATTGCTCGTTTGAATCGATATCGATGATTTTTTAACATTTTAATACATTTTTTGACGGTCGTTTGACGGTTATTTCTTATTATTGCAGTACCTATTTAACCGATAAACAAGTTTGCTATGCTTGAGACGTTGAAGAAAGACGTTTTTAAAGCCAATATGGATCTCGTGAAACACGGCTTAGTGATTCTCACGTGGGGAAATGTCAGCGGAGTCGATCGTGAAAAAGGCTTGGCGGTGATCAAACCGTCGGGTGTTTCATATGATACGATGACAATCGATGACATGGTGGTGGTCAATCTTGACGGCAAAGTGATTGAAGGCAAATTAAAACCGTCGTCCGACACGCCCACGCATTTGGAACTTTACAAAGCATTTCCCGAAATCGGAGGAATCGTACATACGCATTCCGTTTATGCCACGTCGTGGGCACAAGCCGGATACGACATTCCGAACATCGGAACCACGCATGCCGATACTTTTGCCGATGCCGTCCCTTGCACGCGCGATATGACCGAAATCGAAATAACGGGCAATTACGAAAAAGAAACGGGAACGGTTATTATCGAGCGTTTCAAAAATATTAACCCCAAGCATGTACCGGCCGTATTGATTAAAAACCACGGGCCGTTTGCATGGGGTAAAGATCCGAACGACGCGGTACACAATGCCATGGTATTGGAGCAAATCGCCAAAATTGCGTTTATTGCTTATCGAATAAATCCGGAATTGACCATGAATCAATTGCTTGTTCAAAAACATTTCCTGCGTAAACACGGTCCGGGAGCGTATTATGGACAATAAAATACAAATCGGAAAGTCGAAACATTCATTCGAAAAACGACCTTCCGACCAAAATCATCGTTCAAAAACCAAAATCAATAAAGTTATGAATTTCAAGGATGCGGAAGTATGGTTTGTCACCGGGGCGCAATTGCTGTACGGAGGTGACGCCGTTGTGACCGTCGATGCTCATTCGACGGAAATTGTGAAAGGACTGAACGGATCGGACAATTTGCCGATAAAAATCGTATATAAAGGGACAGTTAATTCGTCGCCCGAAATAGCTGCCGTGTTGAGCGCTGCCGGCAATGATGCCAAATGCGTCGGCGTGATAACATGGATGCACACGTTTTCACCCGCAAAGATGTGGATCAAAGGCTTGCAAAACTTCAAAAAGCCGTTATTGCACCTGCATACGCAATTTAACAAAGAAATCCCGTGGAGCGAAATCGACATGGATTTCATGAACCTTAATCAATCGGCACACGGTGATCGTGAATTCGGACACATGGTGAGCCGCATGCGCAGAAACCGTAAAGTGGTGGTGGGACATTGGCAGGAGAACGGAGTACAAAACAAAATTGCCGTATGGATGCGTGCCGCCGCCGGCTGGGCCGATGCGCAAGATATGCTGATTGTCCGTTTCGGCGACAATATGAACAACGTGGCCGTTACCGACGGCGACCGATTGGAAGCCGAAATGCGTCTCGGTTACCATGTCGACTATTACGGCATCGGCGATTTGGTCGAATATCAAGACAAAGTAACCGACTCGAATATCGACGCATTGGTTGCCGAATACGAGAAATCGTATGTTTTTGCCGACAATTGCAAAAAAGGCACTCAAAACTATCGACAAGTGCGCGAAGCCGCACGGGAAGAAATCGCGTTGCGTCGTTTTCTGAAGGATAAAGGGGCTAAAGCTTTCACGACCAACTTCAATGCTTTGCACGGACTAAATCAATTGCCCGGTTTGGCATGCCAACGGCTGATGGCCGAAGGTTACGGATTCGGCGCCGAAGGCGACTGGAAAACGGCCGCATTGGTGCGGACCATGTGGGTAATGGCGCAAGGGCTCCCCGGCGGAACATCGTTTTTGGAGGATTACACCTATCATTTCAAAGGCGAAAAAAGTGCCATCCTTCAAGCGCACATGTTGGAAATATCGCCCGAAATTGCCGCGCAAAAACCGCGAATGGAAGTGCATCCGTTGGGTATCGGCGGAAAAGCCGATCCTGCCCGATTGGTATTTACGGCACATGCCGGAAAGGGAATTGCCGCAACCGTCGTGGATATGGGTAACCGGTTCCGCATGATTGCCAACAAGGTGGATGTAATTGAACCCGAAGCGGCATTACCCAAACTTCCGGTGGCAAGCGCTTTGTGGATACCGCAACCGAATCTCGAAATCGGCGCCGCCGCATGGATCCTTGCCGGAGGAACGCATCACACCGCTTTTTCCTACGCGTTGACCAACGAATATTTGGAAGATTATGCCGATATTGCCGACATTGAATTAGTGACCATCGATAAAGACACGACGATCAACGATTTCAAATTTGAGTTAAAGGTAAACGAAGTATATTATATGCTTAACAAAGCATTGCAATAATTCAAAGGATTATCCGAAAAGTCGAAAACGAACGTCATTGCGAGGAGGAACGACGAAGTCAATCTTATAATAATCAAACAGATTGCTTCGCTATCGCTTGCAATGACGCGACAAAATGAGCCTTTTTGACCAACCCCGACAACGTATATCAAATCACGAGAAAAAATGAAACAATTTGTTATTGGATTGGACTACGGTACGGATTCATGTCGCACCGTCATCGTTGATGTGTCAAACGGAGAAGAAATCGCTTCGTCGGTAAAATATTACCCGCGATGGGCGGAAGGAAAATATTGTGACCCGGCAACCAATCGGTACCGTCAACACCCGGCGGATTACACCGAAACGTTGGAAAGTTCGATAAAGGAAGCATTGGCAAAAGCGCCCGCGGGAACGGCCGAAAACGTGGTCGGAATAGCTTTCGACACTACCGGAAGTACGCCCGTATTAACCGATCGGAACGGGACTCCGTTGGCGCTTCTTTCTGAATTTGCCGAAGATCCCGACGCCATGTTCGTGTTATGGAAAGATCACACGGCCGTTCGCGAGGCAGCCGAGATCAATAAACTCGCCAAAGAATGGAAAATCGATTACACGGCTTACGAAGGTGGTATTTATTCTTCGGAATGGGTATGGGCAAAAATGCTTCACATATTGCGCAAAAATGAATCGGTTCGCCGAGCTGCTTACTCGTGGATGGAACATTGCGATTGGTTGCCCGCTTTACTCACGGGAAATACCAAACCCGAAACCATATTCAGAAGTCGATGTGCGGCAGGTCATAAAGCCATGTGGCATGCGTCGTGGAACGGCCTCCCTTCGGAAGAATTTCTCACCCGACTCGATCCGCTTTTGTCGGGTTATCGGGCACGGCTGTATACCGACACACATACGAGCAATATCGCGGCAGGTCGACTTACTCGAGAATGGGCGGACAAATTGGAACTGACCGATAAAGTTGCCGTTGCCGTCGGAGCATTCGATTGCCACATGGGCGCCGTGGGAGCGCAAATCGTTCCGGGCGCTTTACTCCGCGTTATCGGAACCTCCACTTGCGATGTTATGGTGGCGCCTTACGACGAAATAGGCGATAAATTAATTCCCGGAATTTGCGGTCAAGTGGACGGATCGGTTATTCCCGGTTTCGTCGGCCTCGAAGCCGGGCAATCGGGTTTCGGCGACATTTATGCATGGTTCAAACGCATCGTGGAATGGCCCGTGAAACAGATCATTGGCAATACCAAACTAATTGATGAAGCTGCCAAAGCTAAATTGATCGAAGAAATATCCGATAACATTATTCCCGCTCTTACCCGCGAAGCGGAAAAAATATCTTTAAGCGAAAGCACCGTGATTGCAACCGACTGGATGAACGGTCGCCGTACGCCCGATGCCGACCAACTGCTTACGGGAAGCATCACGGGTTTAACGTTGGGAAGTTCCGCACCGTTGATTTTCCGTGCGTTGGTGGAAGCCACCGCATTCGGTTCGAAAGCTATTGCAGACCGATTTATCGAAAACGGTATCGAAATTAAAGAAGTAATCGGGATCGGAGGAATTTCGCTCAAATCGCCGTTTGTGATGCAAACTCTTGCCAACGTAATGGGAATGCCCATCAAAGCGGCCAAAGCCGAACAGGCTTGCGCACTCGGTGCGGCCATGTTTGCCGCGGTTGCCGCCGGCGTGCATGCCAAAACGGAGGATGCACAAAAAGCGATGGGACAAGGCTTCGCTTCGACCTATTATCCGGATAAAGCCGCGCATGAACTGTATTTGGTTTTATATGAGAAATATCGGAAAATCGGAAAATTCACTGAAGAAACCAAGTAAAATTTATATAGTTACAATAAGTAATTACAAATAAGACTGGTTAAAACCTACCGAGTTTTAAAAACCCGGTAGGTTTATGTATGTAAAAGTTAATCGAATATTATATAACCGAGAATCCCTCACATAAAAGAGTTCGAGAAAAAACGTTTGATCAATAATCAATATCAACATGTCAGTATCAGATTGGATTGTCATAGGCGTGTTTGCCGCGGTGCTTATCGGCATCGTTCTTTGGGTTTTTAAACAAAAACAAACCGGTTCCTCCGATTATTTTCTTGCGGGACGCAATGCCACGTGGTTTGCCATCGGAGCATCTCTTTTTGCTTCCAACATCGGTTCCGAACATCTGATTGGGCTTGCCGGAGCAGGCGCTTCGAGCGGAATGGCCATGGCGCATTGGGAGATACAAGGTTGGATGATATTGATTCTCGGTTGGGTATTTGTTCCGTTTTACTCGCGCAGCATGGTGCTCACCATGCCCGAATTTCTCGAACGACGCTATAACAAAGAATCGCGCACCATACTTTCGATCATTTCGTTGGTAAGCTATGTCCTCACCAAGGTAGCCGTGACCGTTTATGCGGGTGGATTGGTTTTTAAGGAAGTATTCGGAATCGAAGAAATTTGGGGGATCGACTTCTTTTGGATCGCCGCCATCGGATTGGTAGTGATTACCGCATTGTATACCGTTATCGGCGGGATGAAATCGGTACTGTACACCTCCGTGCTGCAAACACCGATCCTGCTGTTGGGTTCGGTCATCATTCTTGTATTGGGATTGAAAGCCGTGGGCGGATGGAATCAAGTGTTGGAAGCATGTCGCGCAACACCCGTAAACGAATACGGAAACAACATGTTGAATCTCATTCGCAGCAACAGAGATGCCGACTTTCCATGGTTGGGCGTGTTTATCGGTTCGTCCGTCATCGGATTTTGGTATTGGTGTACCGATCAATACATCGTACAACGCGTTCTTTCGGGAAAGGATGAAAAAAATTCACGACGCGGCGCCATTTTCGGAGCATATCTTAAACTGACACCCGTCTTTTTATTCCTTATCCCCGGCATGATCGCTTTCGCCATGGTGAAAAACGGCACATTATTGAACGGCGAAGTATTTCGGATGTCGAGCGCCGATGCCGCATTTCCGTCGCTGGTAGCCAAATTGTTGCCCGCCGGAGTGAAGGGATTGGTGGTTTGCGGCATCCTCGCCGCATTGATGAGTTCGTTGGCGTCGTTGTTTAACTCGTCAGCCATGCTGTTTACGATCGATTTTTATAAAAAATACAAACCGCAGGCATCCGAACAAAAACTGTTGCGCGTGGGGCGAGTTGCCACCGTGGTGATCGTGGCATTGGGTATTCTCTGGATACCCGTCATGAAAAGCGTCGGATCGGTACTTTATACCTATTTGCAGGATGTACAATCGGTGTTAGCGCCGGGAATTGCCTCAGCCTTTCTTTTGGGCATTCTTTCCAAAAAAATCACTCCGAAAGGCGGTATGTGGGGACTCATTTCGGGATTTATCATCGGAATCACCCGTTTGGGCGCAAAAGTATTTTATTCGTCGGCAACCGACGTTTCGGACAATTGGTTTAAATATCTATTCTACGATGTCAATTGGCTGTTTTTCTCCGGGGGAATGCTGCTTTTTTGCATCCTTACGGTGATTGTTGTTAGTATGTTCACCAAACCGGCTCCCGCGGAACAGATTCACGGGTTGACTTTCGGATCGATCACGGCGGAACAGAAAGCCGTTTCACGTGCCAGTTGGAATCGGTGGGATATAATACATACCTGCATTATATTAGGTATAACGGTATTATTCTACATCTATTTTTGGTAGAACATCCGAAAAATCGGAAGTCGTTTTTCGAATTGCGGTTTCCCGAAAAACGATTATTTTTGCACCGTAATTGCCCTGTTGTGTAATGGTAGCACCGCAGATTCTGGTTCTGTTTGTTCGGGTTCGAGTCCTGACGGGGCAACAAAAAAGAGTCGCAGAAATGTGACTCTTTTGTTTTATTTCAAAAATTTCTCAAACATTAATCGTTTATTTTTCTTCCTTTATAAAACGTCTTCCAATTATCTTTTGCGTATCCGTTTTCTAAATATTCAAAAGAGGATGCGGAGGCATCATTGACAACTTTCCCTTTATAAAGTACTGTCCAATTATCTTTTGAATATCCGCCTCCCAAAATCTTAAAAGAAAGAGCAGAAATATCGTTAACGGCTTTCCCTTGGTAAAATACTTTCCAATTATCTTTCGCATACCCGTTTTCTAAATATTTAAAGGAAGATGCAGAAGCATCATCAATAACTCTCCCCTTATAAAGTACTTTCCAATTGTCTTTTGCATATCCGTCTTCTAAAACTTCAAAAGAGGAGGCAGAAATATCACTGATAATCTTTCCTTTATAATACACCTTCCAATTATCTTTTGAATAGCCTTCGCCTACCGGAATTACCTGCTTACGTTTAGCCAGTTGTGTCATCGTGTTTTTCTCTTGCCCGCATTCGGCAGCCGATAAGCCGTTTGATGTAAAAAACAACGAATAGAAAATCAGAAAAACAATTAATCCCCTCATGCCCTTGCAATTTAATAACCTATATTTTTGACATTAATATCGATAAAAGGTTTAATGTTTTTATTTCGATAACCGGATAATTTTATTTTTCGAATTCAACTCCGATAATTTATCCATCAAAAACTGCGTATTATTCCACCGTCGGGAATGCGGATATTCGCAGTCTTGCACCACCCATCGGCACCAATGTCAGATCTTCTATCGGTTCGGCCGATGCGACCGGACTCACCGGCAACACGGCACAAAGACCGTATTGGTCGAGCGTCCACGAGGGAATTTTTTTGCCCTGCGCTTTGATAACAATGGGTGCATCAGCGGAAAGGAAGGGATAATTGGTAGCCGGATACGCTCTTTTTTCGATCCGGAATGAGGATTCGGGATGCTTCGAGTCGATGAACAGCCCGTAATTCCATGCCGTTCCGGGATGGATTTCGAAAGCGGGCCAGCGGTTTTCGTCCACGTCAGCTCGGAGCTTCGAGTCGCTTAAAATGGATTCTTTGCCGTTTTTCTTGACGTAATTCTCTTCGATGAGCAGCGCAAACGTAAGCGGGCCATAGCTAACCGAAACACTGTTTTGATTCACCTCCCATTTCCGTACCCGTACTTCCATCGGGAGCGTGAGCTCTACCCGGTCGCCGTCGTTCCATGTCCGTTCGATACGGATATAGCCCCCGGTCTTCGTCCGGATGCCGGCATCGGAACCGTTGATGCGTACGACGGCATCCTTACACCAATCCGGGATACGCAAATAGAGCGGAAAAACAACCTGTTGCGGAGTGCCGATTTCGAAACGAACGGTTTCCTCGAACGGGTAATTTGTTTCTTCTTTCAACGCAATCTCGATGCCGTTGGCCACTTTTGCGCGGGTAGTGCATGCTCCGTACATATTGGCCAGCAAGCCGTTGTCGTTTGAAGCCATCACCATATTTTGGATGTAATAGGGAACAGCGTGCCCATGGTTGTGTTGACAACAACGGAAACTGAGCGGATTCATCACCAAAAAAGCACCGCCGTTGTGGATGCCCGGCGCATGATCTTCCACATTGTTCAGCACCATATTCGGACTTGTCATATAACGGAGCGCCCGCATATCGGGTGTAAAAGCCGACGGGAAGCTGTTGAACATGATATCCTCACAGTTATCGGCCCAAAAAATATCGCCGGTAATCCGGGTCAAAATACCGTCGGAGGTCATCTGCTCTGCAAACCCGCAAGTCTCGACGGCTTGACGCGGATCGATGTAGCCCAACCGGCAGACTTCATCCGCTCCGAACATTCCGCCCGGAACATGCCCGAAGATACGCCGTACCAGCGTGAAGTTGTTGTATGCGGCACGCAGGTCGGCAGAGTCGCCCGACTGCATATAATAGGTGGCCGGAGCGCGAAATCCTTGTACGATATTCACATTGTGCCAAGTCGGCAGATTCGTATCCCACTTCCAGTTCGCCGTATGCCGATGGATTTTTTCGGCCAGTTCGATCAGCCACGCTTCACCGGTCCGATTATAAAGCCAGTAGACGCTGAGAAGATTATCCCCGGCACGGAGGCTTTCCCATCCGCTGTTGCGTAAAAATTTATCTTCGGGAACGGAGAGCTGGTATTTAAAATAACGTTCCATAAGGGAAATAACCCGCGGGTCGCCGGTACATTCGTAATAATCCTGCATGGTAAAAAGCACCAACATGTTGGGCCAATGTTCACGAAATCCGTTAGCTTTAAGAAAGAGCGGACCGAACCACCCGTCTTCGGCTTGGTTCTCAAAAACAGCATCCAGCCACACCATCGCTTCCGCTTTCATTTGCTCGTCATCGAGTATGAATGCCATGTCGACGTAGCCGCGCAGCCAGTATGGAAGTTCTTCGTATCCGTCCATCCAGCGAGGCGCTCCGGCACGCAGTTCTTTTTTGCCCGTATTCAGCCAATCGTTGTTCGCTTTGTCTAACCACGCGCTGATTTCTCCCAGATGTCCGGCCAGTCCGTTCGCTTGGCGTACCAGCAGCTCGCGCGGCCATCCCTCGGGCCGAATGGCACCCATCGGCAGTTTGATGAAAGCTGCGGGGTGCAACGGAACACGATTCCCGGGATAATTTACGCTCTCTGTGGTCATGTTCGGACGTTCAACAAAAGTAACGCCGGTTTCGCCCATTCCGCAAGCCGCCAAGCAGCATAAAATCGGAAAGACAAAAAAAATCGACAAATTTTTCATGATTTTGATTTTAGATTAGAGAGTTAATGAAATGATTCCGACCGTTTCCGATTTAACGACCTTATTCATCAAATATGGGGATACTTTCCATAATACTATTTTTCCCCTTCCGCCGTCAAAATTTTTCGCGCTTCTTTTAACATTTCACGGGCTTCATCATACAAATTCGGATAATTGAGATCAAGTGCTGCAAGTCGTTCCACAATGATTTG
>JAVBNP010000185.1:0-18361 GCA_031551455.1 Bacteroidales bacterium
GGGTATTCTCTTGGCAGAAGGCAAAGGAACGGTCAATTTTGAAATTACGGTGAAAAAGACAAAATAACGTATCAACGTTAACCTTGAATAAATACGACGGCCGAAACATACGGATATGCGTTCCGGTCGTCGCGTTTTATATGATTTGAATCAGATACGGTAACAAATAATATTATTTCATCCTCGGATTTTATTCTTTTAGACTTTGTATTATCATGAAAAAAAGTTTGTTTTTCCTTTTTCTTGCAGGTATGACTTATATTTCGGTCGCTCAAACTCCCGTATCAGGGCTTCGAGAGAAGGTCAGTGACAATTATGCGGTGATTAAACGCATTCCCGAAAATCCGTACGACGTGCGTGTCTCGGTTTATCTCGATAATAAGGAAGCAAAGGATCGTAACGGTAAGGTACGTCTTCAAGTATTAAGCGGTAACGGATCTGTTTTTTTTGACAAGACATTGTCCGTAAAACTCGATCGCGAAAAGCAAAACGTTTTTTCTTTCGATATGGTTTTTCCGACTTATGACACCTACAAAATTCATTATGCGTATACGGAGGATAACGGGGAGAAGCTCGAAAACGATTTTACTTGGTTGACCGAACCGGTTAATTTTTCATATTCTTTCGGAGCACCGCACCGGATTACGTTGGCTTTGCCCGACAACAGTAATAAGACTCTGTTCGATGTTTCCGAAGGTACGCTCTCTTTGGCATGGACATACGACAATCTGAACTATTATCCTTATGCTTCCTTTCGTAACGTCAAGCATCGTTGGAGGGTTGACGTTCGGCCCGAGTTGAACGGAAAACCCTTCGTATCGAGTCATTGGAATCGCTTGGAGAATTATATTCCCGGACTTCTTAACGTTTACGAGAGTGATGAAGTCGATCTGTCGCTCGAAGCAATCGGAGCAGAGTTTGCCACGGTGGTAAAGATCAATATTCGGAACAAGAGCAATAAAACGCAACATGTACGGCTGGCATGTGCTCGCCCCGGGAATTGGGACGGATATAACCTCGGTTGGGTCGATGATACCCAACCTACAGACAATCTGCAGGCAGGATGGAGCGCTCCGGCTGATCAAGTGTTGATTTTGGGTACGGGAGCCGATGTTTATCCGCTCAACCCCGAGAAAAGCACTCAAATGAATATGGACTGGACGATAGCCCCCGGCGAGGTCCGAACGGGTTGGTTGATTCGTCCGTACAACAGTTTTAAGCGCGATCTGGATGCTTTACGTTCCGAAAATTGGCAGATGCAATTCGATCGTGGTCGTCGAGTTTGGGAAGATATGCGTGCTCGATCTTCTCGCGTGATCATTCCCGACAAAAAAGTGACAGAAGCTTATTATGCCAATCTTGCCGATTTCTTTATCATGAGGGAACCTGTCGGGAAAGGCTATATTGCCACGGTACCGGGGACGGATGTATATCGTTCGGGACCTAATCCCATCGAATCGGCTATTGCCACGGTTGCCTTGACACAAGCCGGATTGAACAAAGAAGCCGAATTGGGATATCGTGTCAGTATGGATCTGCAAGCCGAAGACGGCGATTGGAACGAGCCAGGAGGTTGGACACATCTGATGTGGGCCGCAACGGGATTCAAAGCATGGGCCGTCATAGAGTATTATTTCAATACGCGAGACAAAGCATTTCTCGAAAAACGTTATCCTCAAATGTTGGCTGCTTCGCGTTGGCAAAACCGAATGCGCCAACGTACGAAAAAAACAACTTCATCGGGCGAACGTGAATTGACATACGGTCTGATGCCCGTGGGAATGGGCGATGGCGGTTTGATGAACGATAACAATTATTACGGCATTTTCTTTACCCATAATATTTGGGCGGTTTATGCCGATTCGCTTGCTTATTTGGCCGCAAAGACGCTTGGTCGCGAGGACGAAGCTCGCGAATTACGAGATATCTATTCTGCGGCAAAAACGGATTTGCTTGCATCCATGAGGCGAGGCGCCATTGTTGAGCCCGACGGAACACGTTGGCTTTCGTCGATGCCGGGGAAAGTGACGGGCAGTTCGTGGGGGTTGATCAATACCATCAGCCCGACTCGATTGCTTCAGCCTTTTGACGAATTGATCGATAATACGCTTGCCCGTGTCGAGAAAAAACAAAGTCCCGGTGGTCTGCCCCTGCACACCGGATGGATGGTCGACGGGATGTGGGTGGCAATTACCATGAACGATTTTGCTCAGGTACATTTGGCCCGCGGCGAGTCGGATTTGGCCAATGCTTATCTTTACGCGGCATTGAATCACGGTACACCGCTTTATACATGGTGCGAGGAGCGTGGTCAATTTCCCGGAACTTTGCAAATATCGGGCGACATGCAACATTTATGGACACCCGTTGCCATGGCTCGGTTTATCAGAGACATGCTGCTGACCGAAGACGACGAGACGCTTCGATTGGCTCGCGGTATTGCCCGCGGTTGGCTTGTAAGCGGCGAGCCTGTGGGGATAGAATCTGGATCGACTTGGTTTGGACGTATTTCCTACGAAATACGCTATGACAAATCCCGCTCGCGGTTGGTCGGTAAGATACAATATCCCGAAAATGCTCCGCCCGTCAGAACCATTCTGCATTGCCCGCTTCCCGAAGGGATGCAGTTAACGAAAACCTCGGCGGGAAAACTTTTGCCCGATCGTTCGGGGGTCCTTTTTGCGGAAGGAAAGGGAACGGTCAATTTCGAAATTACCGTACGAAAGTCGAAGTGACATAAATAACGGCAGCCGAATAAAAAGAGATTGTTCGTAGTGTTAATTTTATCACGCCATTGCGGATTTGACCGTTCCATCCTGTCAAGATCGTAATGGCGTTTTTTTGACTTTTGAGCCTCCGACCATTTTGACAGGATGGTTTCATGCTTTGGCTTGCCGGGTAATTTTTCCGAGGCAAACGAAAATATCTTCCAATAAAGAATTCCTGAAAGTATTTTGCTACATTTGTGCCAATCACGCAAACAAACAAATTATGCATAATGCGTGCGTTAGCCGCGCGAGCGGAAATTTATTTAAATAATTGACTTATGAATATTTTCATTCTCTACGGCATCCTGTTAATTGCCGTCGGCGCATTGATGTCAGGAAGTTTTGCCGTTCCTTTCGATAAAATAAAAAATTGGAAGTGGGAAAATTATTGGTTGATATACAGCCTATTTGCATATATCATATTCCCGTTGTTGGTTTGTCTCATATTCGTTCCCGGATTAAAGCAAATATTTGAACTTGTTCCGGCGAGCGTCTTGCTGTACGTGTTTATCATGGGAGTGATATACGGAGCTGCCAATTTAACCTTTGGCTTATCAATACGATATCTGGGTTTCGCTTTGGGATTTGCATTGTCGCTGGGTCTGTTGATGGCCATCAGCACCTTGGTCCCGCCGTTAATCGACGGCCGGTTGGCGAAAATGTTCGAAGGGCGCGGAGGTATTCTGTTGATAGCCGGTGTGTTGATTTCATTGGTGGGGATCGGTATTTCGGGATATGCCGGTTTTTTGAAAAGCAAACATTCAGAGCAAAAGGAGGGAGTAAATAAAGAATTTAACCTTCGAAAAGGAATTTTCGCGGCTTTGTTTGTAGGAGTGACGGGGGCGGCTTCCGCGCTCGGCGTCGAGCAGGGTGTATCCATTGCTCAAGCAAGCATAACGGTCGGGGCCAATCCGCTGTTTCAAAATTGTGCAATCTTTTTGGTATTGTATGCGGGATCGTTTGTCACATCATTGGTTTGGTGCGTTTACTTGTCCGTCAAAAATAAATCATTGTCGAACTTCGTAAAACGAAACAACAATTCGCTTGCGGTGAATTATCTCTGTTGCGCGGCGGCGGGATTCCTTTGGTATGTCAACTTCGTTTTTTTCGGAATGGGAAAGTCGCAAATGGGCGAATTCTCGTTTGTGGCATGGGGAATATTGATGACGTTAACCATCGTGTTTGCTACCGTTTGGGGATTATATCGCGGCGAATGGAAGGGCGTTGCGCCGAAAATTTATCGGTTGATGTGGCTCGGATTGACCATTCTTGTATTTGCATCGTTTCTTATCGGAATGAGCAGCAATTAAAATTGATTGTTCCCAACATTAAAACGATCGGACCGTAAACGTCAAATAATAATTTACGAAAAATGAATACCATTTTAAAAATATCGATGATATGTCTTCTTTCGATTTTAGCGGCTTGTTCGCCATCGGGAAAAAATAATATCGGCGTCGAAAATAATAATGATGTATTTCGATATTTCAAATACAAAGGCGACGGCTCCATTTTGGTGAGCGGGCACAGAGGCGGAAAGGAAAAAGGATATCCCGAAAACAGCCTCGAAGGGTTTCAAAATGCATTGAGCAAAATGCCCGTTTTCTTTGAAATGGATCCGCGTTTAACCAAAGATAGCGTTATCGTGTTGATGCATGACGACACGCTTGGCAGAACCACTAATGTTTCCGGTAAATTGGCCGATTATACTTGGGCGGAGTTGCAGTCGGTACGATTGAAAGATCATGAAGGGAATATTACTTCGTGTAAAATACCGACGTTGGAAGAAGTGATGATTTGGAGTAAAGGAAAGACGGTCATCAATTTGGATAAAGTCAACGTGCCGATGGATATGATCATTGACATGATCAAAAGAAATAAGGCCGAACAAAGCGTGATGTTGACCATTCATACGGGAGCGCAAGCAAGATATTACCGCGATCGTCTGCCCGGAATCATGTTGTCCGCCTTTTCGCGAAACAACAGAGAATACGAAGATATTTTGATTTCCGGTATTTCTTTGGACAACATGATTGTCTATTTGGGGCAATCCATCAATAAAGACAACGAACGAATCGTAAAGGAATGGCGGTCGCGAGGTGTACGGTGTATGGTGTCGTATGCTCCGACGCGTGACAAAGCGGGAAGCGCCGAGGAACGAAAAAAATCGTATGCGGAAGGAATCAAAGAACACCCCGACATCATCGAATCCGATTTCCCGGTTGAAGTTTGGGAGGTTCTTCAAGAAAAATAAACTATTTTTACAAAATCGATCATTAAAAACCGATTGTCATGAAAAGATACGGAAGCGTCATTCGGGTACGGCCCGAAAAATTGGAAGAATACAAACGCTTGCATGCCGCCGTATGGCCCGGTGTGTTGAAAATGATTGCCGAATGCAATATTCGTAATTATTCCATCTATTACAAAGATGATTATTTATTCGGGTATTACGAGTATGTCGGTAACGATTATGCGGCCGATATGGCAAAAATGGCCGCCGACCCCGAAACACAACGTTGGTGGGATGAATGTATGCCCTGTCAGCAACCATTGGACACTCGTGCTCCGGGTGAATGGTGGGCCGATATGGAAGAAGTGTTTCATACGGACTGATCAAAAATCGAAACCGATATACCGGCCGTGAATTCGGCGCAGCATTCTCATGAGTGTCAGCCGTAATCAAAAATAGACAACTAAGCGCAGCATTTTCATGAGCGTTAGTGAATAATTAAAATTTAAAATTGTTATGACTTCCCGCGAAAGAATATTAAACGCCATCGCACATAAGGTTCCCGATCGAGTTCCCGTGGATCTCGGAGCCACACCCAGTTCCGGAATTTCGGCCATCGCCTATTCCAACTTGATGAAGTATTTGAACAAAGATCTTCCCGTGTTGGTGTATGACGTGGTGCAACAATTGGCTCAACCCGATGATACGATATTGGATATGTTCGGCGTCGACGTGATCGATATCGGTCGTGCATTCAACGATTCCTCGTCCGATTGGTATCCCGTAACGTTGGCAAACGGAGCAAAAGCTTTTTATCCGAATCGGTTCAAACCGACTTTGCAACCTAACGGTTCGTGGGTGACGTATGATGACGACGGTCAAAGGGTTTTATCCAAGATGCCCGTCGGCGCTACGTTTTTCGATCAAACCTATTTTCCGTATGTTGACGGTTATCCTGATTCGTACGAAGGATTGGATGCCGAGATGGGACGCATCATGTGGTCGCGCGACGTTCACAGTCCGTGGGATCATGCCGGCGAGCCCGATTTTTACGTGGAACTTCGCGAAAAAGCGCTTCATCTGCGCCAAACTACCGAAAAAGCGTTGATGATCGTTTGCGGATGCAATCTTTTCGAATGGGGCACTTTCCTCCGGCGAATGGATAACTTTCTGATGGACTTGTTGTGCGATCAAGATAATGTGGAACGTCTGCTCGACGAATTGTTGAAACGGCACATGGCAACGCTCGAAAAAGTGTGTGCCTCGGTGGGCGATGTTGCCGACATTATTCGTTTCGGCGACGATTTGGGGATGACTTCCGGGCCGTTCATGAGTGCCGATATTTACAAAAAGTTGTTCAAACCGCGTCACAAAATCTTGTGTGACTACGTCAAATCGCACAGTCGAATGCATACGTTTATCCATTCGTGCGGTTCCATTTCCGAACTGATGCCCGATTTAATCGAAGCCGGTATTGAAATTTTTAATCCCGTGCAGACCAATGCGTACAATATGAAACCCGAGTTTTTGAAAAAAGAATTCGGAAAAGATTGTACGTTCTGGGGCGCCGGCATCGAAAACGTCGGTACGCTCAATAACGGAACCAAACAACAGATTCGCGATCAAGTGTTTGAACGGATGGAAGTATTTTCGACCGGAGGCGGGTTTGTGTTCAATACCGTTCACAATATTTTGCCCGACGTGCCGCTCGAAAACGTAATTGCCTTGTTCGAAGCCGTAAAAGAATTTAACGAAAAAAAGAGATAAAAATCGGTTCGATTGCTTGAAAGTTACATAATTATCCGATCTTTGTCTTTATGAAAACGATATGCGACATGTCGCTTTGCCCGATAAAGTACAATTCGATTTTGTTTTCGAATCGTTAAACCATCGAATCATCAATCTTTAAAATATATTTTTATGTCTCATCCCGCTCAAACATCAACTTCAACCGACGCTTCAAAATCGATCGTTCATTGTCGGGTTCCTTTTTCCGATCTTTATATTGATCGTCGGGAACTGTATATTCAATTGGGTTACGGAGAACACACTCCCGACGAAGTATTTCTCGGAATGATCGACGATATGTTGGTCGAGCTTGAAAAGTGTTGTACGCCCGAATTCGGGTACGTTATTCAACCGGGACACCGTCTCGATCGAGAGACGATCAGGGTGGGAGATGTCGATCTGAATCCCGGGCGCGTCATCACTTCATCGATTCGTGAAGCCGAACAATTTGTGCTGTTCACGGCCACCGTGGGAGCCGGATTCGACGAATGGAATCATGCTTTGCAGAAACAGGACGACATGGTACGTATTTTCTTTGCCGACAGTTTAGGCTCGATATTGGCTGAAGCGTGCGGTGCGGTGATGATCGAGAAATTGGAACGCGACATGACCGAACGGGGTCTTTCCGTGAGCAACAGTTATAGTCCGGGTTATTGCGATTGGCGATTGGTGGAACAGAAAAAACTGTTTTCGTTTTTCCCCGAAGGTTTTTGCGGCGTAAAATTGACCGACTCGTGCTTGATGTTGCCGATTAAATCGATCAGCGGAATTATCGGCATCGGCGATAAAGTGAAGAAACGTCCCTACGGATGCGAAATATGCGAGATGCAAAATTGTATTAGAAACAAGAAAAAGAATCATCAATAAAATTTCGTGCGATCAACATGAAAAAAGTATTTGTACCGTTAATTGTTTTACTGGTTGCAGCTTGCGGTTCCTCCGATAAAATAAAATTGTCGCCTTCGCCGAACGATTTGGTTTTTACCGACCTTGCCGCGACATGGGACGAAGGTATGCCGTTGGGCAACGGTATGGTCGGCGCGTTGGTGTGGCAAAAAGACAAGAATCTTCGTATGTCGTTGGATCGTGTCGATCTTTGGGATAATCGGCCGATGGGTAATTACGATTCGTTGTCTGTACGTAATTTTAAATGGGTGCAACAACAAGTGCACAAGAAGGATTATCGTCCCGTCCAGTTGATGTACGACGCGCCCTACAGTAAATCGGCTTATCCTTCGAAAATACCCGGAGGAGCACTCGAATTCGACATAGCGGCTTTGGGTAAGGTCGACACGGTACGTTTGTTTCTGAATAACGCCATGTGCGAGGTTCAATGGGTAAACGGTGCTCGCATGCAAACTTTTGTGCATGCTTCCGAGCCGATCGGTTGGTTTCGTTTCGAAAATGTCGACGATCATTTGAAACCGATGTTGATGGCTCCTTTATATCAAAAAGAATCCGGAAGAGAGCTTAACGACTTGGACGGACACGACCTTCAACGTTTGGGATATCCGCAGGGAACAATTGAAGAAAAAGAACAAACCATCACTTATCGACAACCGGGAAGTGACGGGTTTTATTACGACATTGTCGTGACGTATCGTCGTTCGGGTAAAACGCTCGAGGGAGTTTGGAGTATCTCGTCCGAACGCTCCGACAAAGCAGGTGCAGAATCTGCTGCAACGGTAGCGCAAAAAGCATTGAATCGGGGCTTCGGTAAAGATTTTGAAACGCATGATTTATGGTGGAAGAAGTATTGGTCGCTGTCATCGATCAATATTCCCGACAACGTGTTGGCCAAACAATATTACAACGAAATGTACAAGTTCGGCTCGACCGCAAGAAGTTATGCTCCGCCGATTTCGTTGCAAGCCGTTTGGACTGCCGATAACGGACAATTGCCACCATGGAAAGGCGATTTTCATCACGACCTCAATACGCAACTCAGCTATTGGCCTTGTTATGCGGGCAACCGTCTCGACGACGGTATCGGATTCTTGAATTGGTTGTGGCAGGTAATACCCGTCAATAAAAAGTATACCCGCAACTTTTTCGGAGCGGACGGGCTGGCTGTTCCGGGCGTCACCACCATCGACGGTGAACCGATGGGCGGTTGGATTCAATATTCGTTCGGCCCCACCGTATCGGCATGGTTGGCTCAACATTTTTATCTGCATTGGCAATATTCGCACGATCGGGAATTTCTTCAAAATCGGGCCTATCCGTACATCAAAGACGTAGCCGTATTTTTGGACGAAATCACCGTTCGCGATGCGAATCAAAAACGAAAATTACCCATCAGTTCAAGTCCCGAGATATACGACAACAGCTTAAAGGCTTGGTTTCTGACCAACACCAACTACGATTTGGGATTGATTCGTTTCGTGTATACGGCAGCCGGAGAACTGGCCGATGAACTCGGACTTAAAGACGAGTCGGCGCGTTGGAAAATGATTATTTCCGAATGGCCCGTTATAGACCTCGACAAACAAGGAGCCATGACGTTTGCCGAAGGATTTCCGTATAACGAATCGCATCGGCATTTTTCCAACATCATGGCGTTCCATCCGTTGGGATTGATTGATTGGAGCAACGGCGAACATGACCAAAACATCATTAAAGCAACGATTAAGAAATTGGATGAGTACGGTCCCGATTATTGGTGCGGTTATTCGTACAGTTGGCTCGGCAACGTAAAAGCTCGTGCAATGGACGGCGAAGGCGCCGCCGAAACGCTGAAAATTTTTGCGGAACATTTCTGTTTGCGGAATACGTTTCATGCCAACGGCGATCAAACCAAATCCGGCTATTCCAAATTTACGTATCGTCCGTTTACCTTGGAGGGCAACATGGCATTTGCTTCCGGAATTCATGAAATGTTGATGCAGAGCCACACGGGAACGATCAGATTATTCCCGGCAATTCCCGCCGCATGGAATAACGCATCATTCGATAAATTGCGTGCCGTTGGTGCATTTTTGGTATCTGCCCGCAAAAGCAGCGGCAACATGCAATCGGTGTCCGTCGTTTCCGAAAAAGGAGGCACGTTGCGAATGGAAAATCCTTTCGGAAAAAATACTTATCGCGTGAAAGGAACACAAAAAGTTACGGAAGAAAACGGAGTCTTGATCTGTAAGATGTCTCCCGCAGAGACGTTGGAATTGGAAAAAGAATAATCGGGGAGTACCCAAACCGATAATTAAAATCATCAATCAAATCCGGCGAATTTTGAAAACGCCGGGTTTGTTGTTTGAAAACAATTGGTCAAAAATAAACGGTAACGAATTTTCGGAAATGAAAAAAATACTGATTCCTCTATTGTCATTAATCCCGACGTTCGGGATTCTTTCCGCGCAACAACCCGTTCTTCCGTCGCCTCGGCAAGTTTTATGGCAGGAGATGGAACAAATCATGTTTCTTCATTTTGCACCCAATACGTGGCAAAATACGGAAAAAGATGATCGTTCCACGCCGTTGAGTCGGATTAATCCCGATAAATTGGACGTACATCAATGGATTGATGCGGCGGAATCGTTCGACGCCAAAATGATTCTTTTCGTGGCGAAGCATACCGGAGGATTTTGTTGGTGGCGAACCGAATCGACCGAATACGGTATCAAAAATACTTCCTATAAAAACGGTAAAGGCGATGTACTCGACGAATTGGCGAAAGCTTGTTTTGAAAGAGGAATGAAGCTCGGAATATACATTTATCCCGGCGACGACACATGGGGCGCTTATATCGGGGGAGGCGGCAAAACGGCGGATCCGACCAAACAGGAAGGATACAACCGTGTGTTGCGGATGCAATGGGAGGAAGTGCTTTCCCGTTACGGCAATCAAATTACCGAAATATGGTTTGACGGTAGTCTTGTGGTTCCGCTTGAGGACATTGTCAAGAAATATGCGCCGCATGCTGTTGTTTTTCAAGGTCCTTTTGCCGATATTCGTTGGGTGGGAAACGAAAAAGGATATTGCCCTTATCCCAATTGGTACACGGTTCGCTCCGAAGACGGTTTGACGGGTGTGGCGACCGCCGAGAAAAGTACGCCCGATGGTGACATGTGGATGCCCGTGGAGGCGGATGTCCCTTTGAAAAATCACAATTGGTTTTGGAGTTGCGTAAACGAAAAGAACTTGCGAAGCTCGGAAGAATTGCTGAACATTTATTACAATACCGTGGGACGCGGCGGAATGTTGTTGCTGAATGCCGCACCTGATACCACCGGATTAATACCCGCGAAAGACATGGCATTGTATCGACTACTCGGTAACGAGATGCGTGAACGTTTCGGTAAAAGCATAGCCGAGACATCGGGCAACGGCGATACCGTGGAACTTCGTTTATCGAAACCGACGACCATCGACCATGTGATGATACAGGAAGATATTTCCTTCGGGCAGCGGATTCGCCGATATCGGATCGAAGGCCTTGTCGGCGGAAAATGGACCTCTTTGGCAACCGGCTCGTCGGTCGGGCAAAAAAGAATCGAATACTTCACTCCCGTCAAGGTGCGGGCGGTTCGTTTGCTTGTGACCGAATCGTCTTTTTCGCCCCTCATTAAGCGTATGGCGATATTCAATGCCGGTCCCGTTCCCGCGGTAACGACAACGGCGAAAAACGAGAAAAGGGTAGGAGAGTTGGTCCTCGCTGGTGACGGTGGTTTCGAATTTGATTTATCACCGTATATTCCTATGGCCGGACAATATACGTTGAGGTTACAGGTAGAAAATTTTGTCATTCGTCCGGACGAAATATCGCTTTGGTTGCAAGGCGTCGAAACACCCGGATTTATTTCCGTAAGTCCCGACAGAACCGTTACGATCAACATAACGGCTCATCCGGACATGAAACCGGGAAGCATTGCGGTGAAAGGGCGTATGAACAATAAATACGCAAACAAGCCGCTGCGTTTATTTCTGAAATAGGCATATTTTGTTTCCAATGGTCGGCTTGCCGTTAACAAGCCGACCATGTTATATCAAAGTGGCGTAGTGACGACATCTTTGCAGCCCGGGATGTTAATCCCGGGTACGTGAATGGAGCAACCGATTCTAAGCCGCGTAGCGGCGACACCTTGTTAATAAAACCGTCGCAATATTAGTTCCTTTGAAACGAAGAGGTGTATATCGGATATGCGAATTTCTTTTTTAGCGGTTTTGAAATAATATTAACCGAAAATTGTTATTTTTGTCCAAGGCTTCGACATTCATACAAAGAATGTTTTGATCATTGTTTTGTCGATTTTACGAAGGGCCGCCGATGGATTATCAACTAAAACACAACCACATGAATTCCAGAGAAAGAGTTTTGGGCGCTTTAAAACGCACTGGTTACGACAGAATTCCCGTAAAACACGAAGGTACTCCCGAAATTAATCAATTGATCATGGATCATTACGGATTGACCAACATGGAGCAAGTGCTGCGGGTGGTCGGTGATGATTTTCGGTATGTGGAACCCGATTATGTCGGCCCCGAACTGCGAAAATTCGAGGATGGCAGCATCGAAGGGTATTGGGGCGAACGCTACAAATATGCCGAATTTGAAGGCGGAAAATACTTGGAACCGGCCTATTTGCCGTTTGCAAACGTTGAAACAACGGACGAACTCGATCGATCGCATTTTCCTACCGCGGATTGGTTCGATTATTCGACCATCAAAGAGCAAAGTCGGAAATATGCGGAAGCCGGTTATGCCGTTTGCTTCGGAACCGCGGGCGATATGGATTTCATTAATAGTATTGCTCGGGCAAGAGGCACCGAACAGGTCTTGATTGACTTGATTACCGACGATCCCGTATATTTGGAAATAATGGACGCGCGATTTCGTTTTTATTACGAAATGCACGAAAATGTGCTTCGGGCGGCCGACGGACTTGTCGATTTCACGCACATCGGTGAAGACCTCGGAACCCAAAAAAGCCAAGTGATCGATTTCGACATATTCGACAGACATTTCGCACCGAAATTCAAAAAGTATTTCGACATGGTTCATCGCTACGGCGCTCGTTCCATGATGCACATGTGCGGCTGTTCGCGCGCTTTTCTGCCCCGATTGATCGATTTGGGCCTCGACGTTTACGATGTGGTGCAACCGACCACTCCCGAAATGGATATTGCCGTTTTGCAAAAGGATTTCGGCGATAAACTGACTTTTTGCGGAAGTGTTTGCGTTCAAACCACCATTGCTTTCGGTAGCACGGACGACGTGGTACGGGAAGTGGAACGGAGGAAAAAACTGTTCCCGAAAGGCGGACTTTTCCTCGGTCCTACGCATGCCATTCAAGTCGGGTCACCGATTGAAAACATCATTGCGCTTTATAAAGCGGCCGGAAGTTTGAACGAGACCATCGATGAATCGATTTTATCTGCGGAAGAAGGTAAAAAGGCCGAGGAAATCAATATGTCGAAGCTTTTCTGACAACACCGAAAAACGAAAATGCGATATTTATTACCTGAAATAAACCAAACAACCGTATGAATTCACGTGAAAGAGTATTAACTGCGCTAAAAAGAACGGGGAAACCCGATAGAACACCGTTTGAAATCAGTTGGGGATCCTTTTCTCCCATATTAATGAGGACTTTTCGGGAAAAAACCGGTTCCGACTTGTCGCCCGAAGAATATTTTGATTACGATACTCGATTTGTTTTACCCGGACCGACGAAAAAGGAAACCGACTTTACGAAGTTTTATCGTGTCGATCATATTCCCGAAGACATCAGTATTGATGAGTGGGGAGTGGGTTATATCCCGACTCGATACGAAATACAAAGTCCGGAATTTCATCCTTTGGCCTCATTGTCGACGGTTGAAGAAATCAATGCTTTTCCGTGGCCCGATTTGGGAGACGATTATCGTTTTGATGTGGTGTTTAAAAACACGAAAGAATATCACGAAAGAGGCTATGCCGTTTGCGGAGAGATGTATCAAACCATTTTCGAGACCTCATGGTTGATGAGAAACATGGAGCAATTTATGCTCGACTTGGTTCTGAATGAAGACATTGCCCATGCCATCTGTGAAAATATTACCCAAATAAGAATCAAACAAGCGCGGTTGTATGCCGAAGCGGGAGTGGACATCATTCGTTTGGGCGACGACATCGTCAGCCAACAGGGTTTGATGATGTCGCCGGAAATATACGATGCTTTTTTCAAACCAAGGCTCAAGAGAATTATTCGCACGGCAAAAGAGATAAATCCGGACGTGCTTATTTTTATGCATTCCTGCGGAAAAGTGGAAGGAGTCATCGACGATTTTATTGAAGCCGGGATCGAGGTTTTGAATCCGCTTCAACCCGAATGCAACGATTTGAAGATGATCAATTCGAAATACAAAGATAAGCTTGCGTTTTGGGGCGGAATAGGTGTACAATCGGTGATGCCGTTCGGAACACCCGAAGAAGTAGCCGCAAAAGTAAAAGAAACCAATAATCTTTTGGGTTCGGAAAACGGATATTTGACGGCTCCGGCGCACATATTGGATCCGACCATACCGTGGGACAACGTTGTTGCATTCGTTGAAGCGGCAAAAGGATTGAAAAACTGAAACCGGGATTACGGATTTTTTAATATTGCGGCCAAGCATGATCATACCCCGCGGGTTTAAAACTTGCGGGGTATTTCTTTGTTAACAATATCCCGTCGGGTGTAACTTTTCGTTGCCCGAATACGTAAAATTTTCATGTTTCCGTTAAAATGCAACATGTATAAAATCGATACCGAAAAAAAGGTAAGCATCATCGCTCTTGTTTTGGCCGGATTGGGAATTATTTCGGAATTGTTGCCGATGATGGTCCGATCATCCCTGCCGAATTTTGCCGCTCGGATAGTATATCTTGTTAAACCGTTGAATTTGCAACCATGGAACATCCGATCGTTGACGTATTTCGACAACAATTCATTGATGTTTCTCAATTTTCCCAATCTCGTTTTTTGCGTTACGATGTTGCTCGCCGCGTTGTTTTATGTTCGCAGCGGATATCGCGAAACGCGTTTGTTGCGTTTTTCGTTTTCCGTAATCATATTATCACGTTTGTTGTCTGTTTTTTTCCTGTTGGTTTCCACGGTGATGTATTCTGCCGAATCAGTGAAAATGATTTTGCCGGTCATCTTGAGTTATGCCGTTTGCTTGGCAATGGTTTGGTTAGCTTATCGGAGTTTGTTTGTAATCGGTACAACCAAAGTTTTGGATACAACATTGCGTCCGCGAACCGGGCACGAGCCGGAAACAATCTATGAAGAGGCATCTAAAAGCCAACGTTTTGCCCATTTGCTGTTCGATACCCTTTTCTGTTTTTTGATACTGTCGCCCATGATATTGTATTTCGATAAATTTTGGGAAAATTTGTATCGTATTCTCAAGAGCGATCGGGCGGTTCTTACGGTATCTTTTCTCATCTTTCGGTGTATCTATTATACCTTTTTCGAATCGGTTCTCGGTGCTACTCCCGGAAAATTTCTCACCGAAACACGGGTGATCGAAGCAAATTCCGACCGCAGGTCCTCATTCGGTACGATTGTGGGGCGTACGTTGGCCCGATTCATTCCGTTCGAACCCTTTTCGTTTTTATTCGGCGGAAATTGGCACGATGCCGCATCCGGAACCAGGGTGGTGCGCGAAAAACGAACCGGTGTTCGGGCACGACGTTATCTGTGGATACCGTTGGTATACATTGTTTCGATTCTGTTTGTCGTCCAAGGAAAGAACTTTTACGAAAAATATCAATCGTATCGCGAAAACAAAAAAACGTTTCTCCGAAATGTTCAAACCACGGAAACGGAATTGAACCGATGGTCGAACGATTTACTCATTAAAATGAGCGAACTGACGTACACGTCCAATTCCGGAGATCTTTATTTGAAAATCGAATCCGAAAAAGATACTGTCGTGGAAGCGACGTTGGTTTGGGTCGAAAAATATAACAATTACTCGACCTATCAATTGGAACATTATTACGAAGCCGAAAAAGAATGGCTTACCCGAAAAACGTTTTCCAAAAAAATGTTGCAGAAAGCCGTTCCCCAAGAATACAATGCGGCAAGAAGCAAAAACGGCATCGATTTGTTCAATAACGGACGAAGTTTCGTTATCGACGAAGTCGATCGGCTTTATGCGCCGAATTTGAAAGATCGCGGTACGGGAAGTCTCGGTGACCGGAACATCTTCATCGAGATCTATAACAGCGGTTGGCCGGGCACGATTACGGAAATCAATAATCGGGAGAACGACATTGAATGGCAGAACGAGTTACCGCAATACATACCGTCGGCAAGAAATTCGTGGAGAGATAATGTGGCGTTGAGAGGTATCGGCTCCGTCAATCGTCCCTACCGCTGCGAAATCGTCGTGACGGATTCGCTCGATCAAAAGCATATGTTTCTTCTTGAAGGAAAGGAGTTTAAAAGAACCATTACAAGAACCGATTAGTCCCGTTGCTTATGGATTTCAGTTTCGAACATGTATATCAAGTTGTCCGATTGGTTCCTTACGGAAGAGTGACCACTTACGGAGCCATAGCCAAATACCTCGGTTCGGCGCAATCGTCGCGTATGGTCGGTTGGGCGATGAATTCCTCGCATTTGCACGACGAACCGGTGCCGGCGCATCGGGTAGTCAACCGTAACGGTTTGTTGACCGGGAAGCTTCACTTCGGGGGCGACAACATGCAGCGAAGTCTCGAAGCGGAAGGTATTGTCGTAAAGAAAGATAAAGTAGTCGATTTCGAAAAACTTTTTTGGGACCCGAATCTCGAATTGGGCGGCGGAAAATAATGTTACGCAATTTATTCGTAATTTTGCGCCATGCGAATAAAATTGCTTTTGATAATGGCGTTTGGATTTATTGTATCCGTTTCGGCCAAAAATCCGCGCATGGAAGAATCCGTTGTATCGTATTACGCCCGATGCATGGACGTGAGCGATTCGTTACTCGGTATTCCGAAGTTATACGAAACCATTGACGAATGGATCGGAACTCCCTATCGTTACGGACGCAGAGATAAGAAAGGAACCGATTGTTCGGGATTTGTCGGGAATGTTTTTCATGCCCTTTGCGGCCAAAAACTGCCCGCGAGCGCGGCAGGTATATCGCAAATAATTCAACCCAAATCGATTTCGGAGTTGAAAGAAGGTGATTTGGTATTTTTCAATTATCGCGGTCGAACCAATTCCCACGTCGGAATATATTTGCAAAACGGTTGGTTTGTGCATGCATCGACCGTTTACGGAGTCACTTTGGCTAATTTACACTCTCGTTATTATACTGCTCGTTTCGCAAAAGGAGGATCACTGAAGCAAGGAAAACTGAAAGATTTGATGGAAACATACTTATCGGAAGATGAACGTATGTTGCCTTTACCGAAAACGGAACCGCTTATTCCTTTGAAAATATATCGGGTGGAACCTTCAAATGAGGTTAGACAAAATCATGGTGAGATAAAAATTGCATTGTAAAAAGTACTGCCGGCTGCTATTATATTTTGATATTTTTTTTGGTAGTCAAGCTTTTATTATTTCTAACAGTCAATACATAAGAAGCTTGAGCATTAACTGCTTAATTCGATGCGAAAATACGTTTCCGTTGCTTTGGTGTAAAAAAATCGTGTTTTCGATCATATCTGTTAATGTGATAATATAATGTTCTCTATATTTCAAACACAACCATAATGTGATCGGTAACGGAATTTGGATATACCGTTATCGGAATCAGATCTTTCTCTATTTCTTGATACTCGAAACACAATCATTGGTTGGAATTGACACTAATTGCGGATAAAAATGATCACACAACTGCCAAATATTTCCAAAATCCCATCCCGGGAAAGTTGCAGTTTGTTGCATTTCCAAGGTCGTTTTCCCGGAAATCTGTTCATTCTCCGGATCATCGCCAATGCCGTAAGATTGTGCCGTTTTATTAATATCGAAAAAACAAGAAATATGAATTCCGTTTTTTCCGCTACCGCTAAAAGCTCCGAAACCATTGATCTGTTTTTGGGTAACTTTTCCCGTAGTATAACAATTGATTATCTTTCCGAATAAATTGGAACCTGCAAAACCTCCAAGTTCGTATGTGGACCCCGATCCGTTTATATCTCCCGTGGCATAAGAATCGGTGATGGTTCCCTCATTTCTTCCGACGAAACCACCCGCCGTGGAATATTGACATGTCACATTACCGGAAGCATAACATTGAGTTACGGTTGCACCATAGGAAAATCCGATCAACCCTCCGATACAATTGATTTGTCCGAATACGTTACCTGTAGCATAACAATTGTTAATAACTCCGCTGAGACTGCCGACCAATCCACCTACTCGACTACCTCCATATACAGTATTTGTGGCGTAACTATTTATGCAACTTGCATTATCAATACATTCGCCAACCAACCCGCCAACCCGTTCATATCCTGCAGCATCCACAAGTCCCCCGGCGTAACAATCAATAATAGTACCCCTCCTATGCGCACCCACCAGTCCGCCAACATAGGTGTAATGTGAATGTACTGAGCTTTTTACGGAGCAATTGGTGTGGCAATTTATAATGGAACCGACATTAATACATG
>JAVBNP010000093.1:0-4425 GCA_031551455.1 Bacteroidales bacterium
GGACGGTTCGCCGGGACAAGCAGTATTCCGCGCGGCGCATCGTCGGAAAGGCGCCGTTATTTATTGGCATGTCGACAACCGATTCGTCGGCAGCACGCAGTCGCCTCATCATATCCCGGTGGCTCCCGCGGCGGGAAAGCATCGCCTCACGTTGGTGGATGATGCCGGAAATACCGTGACGGAGTATTTTACGGTAGAGGATAAGGGAGATTGAAAGTTCCGAATTCAAGATTCAAGATTCAAAATTCAAAATTCGATTATATTTACTCAAAGAGAATTAGAGTGTGTTAAAAAAAATTCGCCCGGTTTAAGTTGCGCCTCCGGCGCGCCGGTTGTCAAGCTCGTTCAACATTCCGAGGCGTTGCCGTTAGGCTGAATCTTTAGCTCGGCGAAGCCAAATAAGTCGGACTTTCAGCCCGATTCATAAAGAAGTTAGCCTAAAAGGCTAATTTAATTTAGCCCGACGGCAACGCCTCGGGATAGAAAAAATATCCTTTAAAATCGGCGTCCCGGAGGGACAGCTTAAATATTTAATTGGCAGCGCTTCTGTGTAACCCTTCTTCGTTATGGACAACAATTGGTTCTTTCGGAACAACCGAATAACAAGCAACAACATTACGTCCCGAAAACAAAAACCCGGCGAATCTTAAGATTCGCCGGGTTTTAATCGATATTTATCGGAATCAGGTAAATTCCGATTTCAATATCAAATTTTCGAATTCTTTTGCAATACCGGCGCTTTCAAAACACCGAAAGGAATCATGTAATAATCGTCGCGCCACAATTTCGGATTTCCGCGCAGACGTGCTTCGTACCAAACGGCGTCGCCTTTCTCGATGATGTTTGGCCAACTATCGCTTCCGCGGAAACTTGCCGGGCCAACTCCCGTCAACTCACCTCCTTTGTGATGATACGGGCCCATCAAGTTTCTTAAACTGTTTGTCAACGTAACTTTGATGTCATTTTTACCCGGTTTCAAGGCTTTGGTGATGTTTACTTCCCAAGGAGACGAAAAGATAACAGGCATTTCCGTTCCGTTAACCGTTGCCGCGATCAAAATCGATTCGCAACCCGGGAATGTGAGTGTGTATTCCGTATTCGGATCAATCTCGGACAGATCGAACGTATTTTCCAGATCGAAACGACCGGCATAGAACGGATATCCTTCACGGCTCAAATCACCTTCGAAATCGGTTCTTTCGCTACCGATGCTAAATGATTTGTAAGCGGTAACAATCGGTTTTTTCGCCAAATTAGGCGTTTGATTGTACCAAGTATCGGTTAACTGCTTATTGGACAACTCTCCGTATACGGCAAAATCGCCCGCCAAATAAATGCTTTCGATTTCCGTACCGTAACGTTCCGTAGCGATCAAACTGTTGATCGGCGTCACGTAATCCAACGAAAGAACGATTTCGTTTTCTCCTTTTGTCAAAAACTGCAAAATGTCCTGCGTCTTGATTGCCGCATCAATAAAGGAACCGTTACCCGTAAATTTCACGTCCTTACCGTTCACCAAGATTTGTTTGTACATTCCCGGTTGTTCCATTCCCAACATACAACTTTTGGGTAATTCGTCTATTTTAACGCGGTATTTCAACAACATGGGCCCGTTATACGTCGGCTTCATGGAATAGGAACGGTCGTAATATGCCAAAACGGGCTCGTTAAGCCCCCAACTTTTTCCTCCGTTGGTCGAAACACTGACAAAATCCAACGTGATTGCGTTCGGATCCTCACGTTTTCCCGTCCAAGTATTTCCGAGTGTCAACACATTGGTACGAGCGGCAGGAACGGAATAAGTCGCATCAAACTTCGCTTTTTTGGCCGAAGCGCCGGTAGTGATCACCCAAGTTTGTGCCGGGGCAAATTCAATAGTATAACGTCCGTCGGCGCCGGGAGCCAATTTCAAACATTCGCCGTTCACCGGATTCCAAAGAGCAGCAACCGTGCCGGGTGCAGCAAACTCCAACGATACGCGATAGGTATCCGTACGCGAGCTATTGGACAATTGCAGCGAAGTTCCGTTCGAAACGGTACGCAGGTGCGTGAATATTTTCGCAATTCCTTCACCGACGATTTTGAAAGCGGGAGCCGATTTCTCGTTCATTATTTGCTCCAAGTTGTCTTTCGTGACAAACGTCGAAGATTTTTTCAATTCCTCGATGGCAGCCATATTTTCGGCACCTTCAACGAAACGGGGGTATTGATCGCACACCAGGACGGTACCTCCGGCTGCAGCAAATTGTTTCAAAAGATCAATGGTGCTTTGACGGATGGTCAACATTTTAGGCACCAACATGATTTTATATTTCATCGCTCCGACGACAAAACGACTGTCTTCTATTTTGGCAATTTCGGAAATGATTTGTTCATCACCAATATCGAAGTTACGGTGCGTGGTGATCAATTTTTTAAGAACCTGCTCGTATACATTATCTTCTCCCCAAGGATCACCTTGCGCAAATTCGATATACGACGACTCCAGTGGATGGAACACACACACTTCGGCCTCGGTTTGACCAATGGACGCGAAATAACAAAGGCGCGCGGAAAAATCCTCAAACAATTTGTTTTTGCTCCAATAAGGCTGTTGATGACTAATGGTCGGAGGGTAATCGCGCTTACGTTCTCCTTTCATGCTGTACAGATACAGGTGGGGACACATAAAGTTGATCCCCAAGATGGTGTGCCAACTCGTGATCCACATCCGGTCTTCGAAACTCAAATTATGACCGCTGATACCGAACAACTCGGTCAAACGACGTTCGATGCCGTACTGATTGGCCACCGACGAGGCGCCTTTTGCATTGTAAATCGTACGGAAACGTAAACCCAATGCATCAATACCCGGCTGTTGCATGTGACGCAACTGTTGCATCAGATTGCCTTCGTTCACCATGGTCGAAGTGGGTGTATCCTCGCCGTTATAGTGGCCGGTCCAAATAAATCCGTTCGCTTTGCAATATTCGCCGATCTTTTTACTGAATGCCTGTTCCATACAATAAGCTACCGTGCGGTAATAATCCAACCGAACTTTGCGATAATCGCCGATGGAATCAAACATCGAAGGAAGCACCGGACGAAGCTCGTAGCCGCAACGTTCTTTGAAAATCTTATCCATGACGGGCGAATAACTGATCATGCCTTTATGCGGAATATCGGTACGCGGTGATATTTGAGGCTCATCGGTAAATATGCCGATGGAAAAAGGTTTGCCGGCATATCGTTCCACGTAAGGTTTATAGCTGCAATCGATAAATGCTTGAACCATTTCGGGATTCATCAAATCGACCCACGAAGTGTTATTGAACCAACCTTGTCCCAGCGGATCAACGTGACAAACATATTTGTAATTGTCGTCCTCGAACAACACGGTGTCGGGAGCTTTCACTTGGTAGGATTTCGGCATTCGAAGCATCATTCTTGCTTGGAATTCGGGGTTTTGCAACGGAACGATTCCTCCCGCAAATCCGCTCGGCCATTTATCTTCGTCATAGTACCAAGCCTCGATTTCCAATTCTTGACATGTTTTCAAACCGATATCCATCATTCGAAACCATTCTTCGCTCAAATAGGGCGTGAGAAGACCGATACGGCTGTGAAGAAAGGCACCACCGAAGCCGCCTTCTTTCATTAATCCCAGTTGGCGTTTCAATTCTCCTTCTTCCAACATATCGTTCAGCGAATAGAAAGGCACCGAACGGTAGATATGTTCCGGATTTTTGAACAGTTCTTGCTTAAAAGCATTTTTATCGTCTGCTTCGGGTTTCGAACAGCCGGCCAACGTGCCGACAAGCAGACAGAGTAAGATCATTTGTCTCATGGTTTTGATGATTTTGGATTTGGGTTGAATTTCATATAAAGCTTCGTTCGGCCGGCAAAAAAGCCCGACACTCCCCGATCGGACAAAAATAACCATTTTTCGGATTGAACCTTCGGCAAATAGCGGTTTATTTTCATATCGAATACTCAAAATTATCAACAACCGCAACAAATACAATTAAAGTTTAATAATCGAGGCATTCGGATGAAACGATCGAGATAAACCTGTTCATAACTTTTCCCCCGACATCCGTAACTTTCCGCATATATCTCCGTAAAATGAAAGTAACATTTATTCTTCATCATGAACATAACGGTAAAAGAAATAGACTTGATAGCGCCCAATGCCGATGCGGCAAGTAATGGGCGGGGGCTGGTGAAAAAGTTGGCCAATCTTCACCGATCGGCCGACGGGACGTTGATTTTCGGCGAGTGTGCCGGCAGCGGGAAAAACCCGTATCATTGTTCGGTCGATTATATGGACGCGAATGTGCCCGTTTATCGATGCAGTTGTCCCAGCCGACAAATTCCCTGCAAGCATGTGTTGGGACTGCTGTATGCTTTTGCGGGCGGACAAACGTTTACGACGGCCGATATTCC
>JAVBNP010000066.1:0-35634 GCA_031551455.1 Bacteroidales bacterium
GGAACATATATTCGTTGATTACCGATATCTACACGCCCAAGCACGATCGCATTCGTGACTGGGTGAGCACGCCGAAAGCAAACGGTTACGAAGCGTTGCACATTACGGTGATGGGAGCAAACGGCAAATGGGTGGAAGTGCAAATCAGAACGCGGCGAATGGACGATATTGCCGAAAAAGGATTCGCGGCGCATTGGAAATACAAAGGCGTGGCTTCGTCGGAGTCGGAGTTGGACAAATGGCTCAGAAAAATCAAGGAATCTTTGCAGGAAGCCGATCCCGATGCCATGGAGTTCATCGACGATTTCAAGATGAACCTTTTTGCCAACGAAATTCAAATATTCACACCGAAAGGACAAATTAAGACCTTGCCGCAAAAAGCCACGGCGCTCGATTTTGCTTACGAGATTCACTCCGAAGTGGGAAACAGAGCCATCGCGGCCAAGGTGAACCATAAACTTCTCCCGCTCAACCACGAATTGCACAGTGGCGATCAAGTCGAAATCATCACGGCCGACAAAAAACGTACGCAACGCGAATGGTTGGAGGAGGTGATCACGGCAAAGGCCAAGACGAGCATTAAGAACAACATCAAAGCCGAAACTAAAAATCGTGTGGAACGCGGCAAAAACATCTTCGAGGAAAAGCTCAAAACATACAATATTACGCCCAATTCCCGCGTTATGCGCAAACTGCTTGACGCTTATAAAACTCCGACAAAAGATGAATTTTACGGCAAGATCGGTGCGGATTTGATTACCTTGGACGATTTGCCGAAAATTCTGAAAAAGAACAGTAAAAATAAATGGATTCGCTATTGGCAATTGCAACTGTTCGGCCCCAAGCCGACTCGCCCTGCCGGTAAGGAAAAACTGGTCACCGGCGGCGTAACTGCCGAGCCTTCATCGTCGACGCTCAAAGAAAGCATCGACGAATCGAAACTTAATTATCGAATTGCCAAGTGCTGCAATCCCATCCCGGGCGATGACGTTATCGGATACTTGAGTCCGAACAACGATATGATATTGATCCATAAATCGCGATGTCCCAATGCGGTAAAATTGCTTTCCAATCGCGGCGATTTAATTGTTCCGGTGAAATGGACAACCTACAAAATGTTTTCGTTTCTGGCCAAAATAGCCATACAGGGGATCGATCGACCCGATATTTATTTGCAGATCACGACGCAAATCACCGAAGAATTGAACGTTAACATTCGAACATTCAACATGTCGAGTCACGACGGTATCTTTGAAGGAAGCATCGAATTGTATGTTCACGATACCAACGACTTGGACAAATTGATACGGCAACTGAAAAGTCTGAAAGGCGTCGAATCTGTTAAACGACTCGAAATACTCGATCAAAAGAAAGAAGAAGTTTAAAGCGATTTTTGATTCTCGAATGTCATTTGAAAATCAAAAATCGAAAATTAAAAATATACGTGTTCGAACTTATTTCCGATTTTACGCCGAGCGGCGACCAACCCGATGCCATCCGTCAACTCGTGCAAGGGCTTGAGTCGGGTGCGCAACATCATACGTTATTGGGCGTCACCGGATCGGGTAAAACATTCACCGTTGCCAACGTGATCGAAAAGTTACAGCGTCCCGCTTTGGTGCTCAGTCACAACAAAACGCTGGCGGCGCAGCTTTACGGCGAATTCAAAACGTTTTTTCCGCATAACGCGGTGGAATATTTCGTATCGTATTACGATTATTACCAACCCGAAGCCTATCTTCCGTCTACCGACACGTACATCGAAAAAGACCTGTCCATCAACGAGGAAATCGAGAAGTTGCGTTTGAGCGCCACTTCGTCGCTTTTGTCGGGACGTCGCGATGTGATTGTGGTATCGTCCGTGTCATGCCTCTACGGAATCGGCAATCCGCAAGATTTTCACGAAAACACGGTTTTTATCAAAAAAGGCATGACCATCAGTCGCAATAAATTTTTGCATCAATTGGTGTCGAGCCTTTATTTTCGAAGCGAATACGAATTCAAACGCGGCACTTTCCGCGTAAAAGGCGATACGGTGGACATTTATTTGGCGTACAACGATGTGGCATGCCGCGTGGTTTTTTGGGGCGACGAAATCGAGGAAATCGTCACGTTTGATCCGTTCAATAATCACGTGGAAGACAAATTCGACGAAATGCGTATTTTTCCCGCCAACATTTTCGTTACCACCAAAGATCGACAACAAGCGGCGTTCAATAATATTCAAGACGATTTGGTAAAACAAATCGAATTTTTCAAAGAAAACAGCCGCCCTTTGGAAGCAAAACGTCTGGAAAGCCGCGTAACGTATGATTTGGAAATGATGCGCGAGTTGGGATATTGTTCGGGCATCGAAAATTATTCGCGGTATTTCGACAATCGATCACCGGGAACACGTCCATTCTGCCTGCTCGATTACTTTCCCGACGATTTTATCGCGATAATCGACGAAAGCCACGTGACCATCCCGCAAATACGCGCCATGTACGGCGGTGATCGATCGCGCAAACTTAACCTGGTGGAATATGGATTTCGACTTCCGGCAGCCATCGATAATCGTCCGCTGAAATTCGAAGAATTTGAAGCGCTGGTCGGACAAACCATTTATGTAAGTGCTACTCCGGCCGATTACGAGTTGGAAAAAAGCGAAGGCGTCGTTATCGAACAGGTGATCCGTCCGACGGGATTATTGGATCCGAAAATCGAAGTAAAACCGAGCCTTTCGCAAATCGACGACTTAATGGAGAATGTGCTGCAATGCACGGAACGAAACGAACGCGTTTTGGTTACCACGCTTACTAAACGTATGGCCGAGGAGTTGACCAAGTTTTTGACCAAAGCGGGAATTCGTTGTCGTTACATTCATTCGGATGTGGAAACGTTGGAGCGGGTCGAAATCATGGAAGACTTGCGCGCGGGACGCTTCGATGTACTGGTGGGCGTCAATTTGCTGCGCGAAGGACTTGACTTGCCCGAAGTGTCGCTCGTCGCCATTTTGGACGCAGACAAAGAAGGATTTCTGCGTTCGGAACGTTCGCTCACGCAAACCGCAGGGCGCGCAGCTCGTAACATCAACGGAAAAGTGATCATGTATGCCGATAAAATCACGGAAAGCATGCAACGAACCATCGACGAAACGGAACGTCGTCGAAAAAAACAATTGGAATACAACGAAAAACATCACATCACGCCCAAACAAATCGTAAAAGCGCTCGGCTCCATCATGGGCGATCGACCGACCGGAGAAACAATATCGATGGACGGAAAATCGGTTCATGTTTACGTTGAACCGGACGCCGGCAATAACGTTGCCGCCGAACCGGTGGTGAAATATATGAGTCGCGATGCGTTGGATAAAACCATTGCGCAAACCAAGAAAAGCATGCAAAAGGCCGCCAAAGAACTCGATTTCTTGGAAGCGGCACGCCTCCGCGACGAGATGTTTGCTTTGCAAAAGCTGCTTTCGGATAAAAAGAATTAACCGAATATTGCGCGTAAGTAAAATCGTTTAAAGATACTACTCAAAAGTCTGATTTTCAAATTGTCACTGCAAGTACTTTCCCTGTTTTCCGGAACAAAAACCTTGGTGATGTAACTGACCTGTTAGGTTTTGAAAACCTAACAGGTCTCGCCTCCCAATTAAACCTATCAAATATCTTCTAAACAATGGGTTGTCGCCTATGTCATTGCGAGCGATAGCGAAGCAATCTTTTGGGTGATTACGAGATTGCTTCGTCGTTCCTCCTCGCCATGACGTGTTTTTTGATTTTTAACACACTTCTCTTATCGAATCAAATTTATTTTATTGACCGTCGATTATTTCAGTTGCAGATACAAACAAAAAAATATATTTTTGTATCGAAAGGAAAATGTTCGCAAAACATTTTGATCTGCTCTCTATGCGATACTTTCGTTTTTTATATTTGTTACCATTGTTGTTTTCGGCATGTGTTACCGTACGCGAATGTCCGATCGAAACATTGCAACCGGCCAAATTGGCTTTTGAAGGTCAAAAAAAGAACATTGCCGTATGCGCTTCGCCAACGATTTTTTCGTATTCCGTGCAAACCAATCCAAACGCGGATGAAATCCCCGGCGATTCGTTGGTTTTAAATATATTGTATTCGCTGAGAGCCGCATGGAAAAATGCACCGGGTTTTGAAGATGCGAAAATTTCCATGTTTGCGACGGAAAGTGACTATCCGCTTCCGGAATTGGCCAAATACGATTTGATTGTTCGCTTGGACAAGTTACGGTTAAAAAATACGTATGTTGATGAACAACACGACTTCAATCGGATAGCGGTCATCCTGCAAGTATATTATGTCGCCGAATGGTCGGTTCGCGATAAAGCGGGCCGGTTTCTCGACTATTATACCGATCGCGATATGGTGATGTGGTATTCCGGCGCTTATTCGAACCAAACCGAAGCTTTGCCGTATCTGCCGAAAACTGCCGATGCATGGTGGGATACGGGTATCGCCATTGCCCGAAGTTATGCGGAACACGTTACGCCGCGATGGCAAACGGAATATCGCGGCATTTACATGATCAACAATTTTCCCGATCTGTCGAAACAAGCGTATACTGCCATGCGAAACAACGGATTCGAGCGCGCTTTCAATATCTGGGAAGAAATGTTGATCGCGTGCCGAAAAAAGGGACAATCGAAAACCAAAAGCCGAATCGCCCACAACATGGCCGTGGCTTGCGAATTCAACAATTCATTGGATGATGCGATTTATTGGATACAAAGGTCCATTAATTACTCGTCCAATAAAATCAACTACAATTACCTTCGTATTTTGAAAGAAAGACAAACGCAAAATATCCTGCTCGATCAACAATTTCATCAATGACTTTGTGAATCGTATATTGATTAAGATCAACTTTGATAAACAATTACTCTCTATTGATGGTACATGAGAACCGAAATGTTTATATTTTTGTCATGCTTTGAAATGTTAAATCAACATATTTGAAATTCAAGTATATTGAATGTTTAAGAGTTGCACACAAACGGCAAAAGAGTGGGCAATGAAGTAGGAAGTTTATAGCAACAAACATAGTAATAATCGCTTCGGAAGGGGGCATAAATCAAAAAAAACATGAATGTACTTAATTTAAGAAGTATGAGAAGTGCAATGAAAGGTATTATACTCGGATTTACATTGGCCTTTGGTATATCAACCGTAATGATTGCCCAATCTAATAAGTTTAACTTTGACAAGAGTGTTTTTGATAAAGGTAATATGGCGTATGTTGTCATTGGGGCTTCAAACAATAATCCTCCGAATGGTGATCGTATAACGTATAACACCTTTCGTTTTAAAAATGTAAAAACCAAAAAGGAAATACTACTCAAAGTTGACGGTGTTCAATCATTTATGATTCCCCCCGGCGATTATATCTTTTCCGAGTTGCATCTTAATAATTATGTTAAAAATGCTATGGCATGGCTTAGTGTTAGATATGACAAATCGCGAATTGAAGGGCGTTTTTCTGTATCAGCAAACGAGGCAGTATATTTAGGACATGTAAGTACCAATATTATTAAAGTTGCTTCGAGAGGTGTCGGTGCAGGTATAAGTCAGTATTCTCAACAAAACAGAGATGAGTTTTCCACAAGTATTGTTGACAATTTTGATGATTTAGACAAAAAATTTGAATCGGAATGCGGCAAAGCTATCACACCCCAAATAATGACATGGACGCAATTAAAGTAATAGAAAATGCAGGCGTAAATTAAGCATATCGGTAAATATGCTGCAATATTCCCCACGGAAAGTAAGCGTGTAATTTGAAAGTTATTACCTACCCCGCGTGAAGTGTTAAAAATTGTCATATCACGGTACAATTCTTTTCCCGATAATTGACAAAATATCATCCGGAAGTTTGTTTTTTGGGCAAACCTGATCGTAATAAATATTTATAAATCAATCATCGATTAATTTCTGTTGTCGAAATGAACAAAAAGAGATATTTTTGCGTCAGATATGAAAAACGGTTCGCAAAATATTTTGATCTGCTTCATCCGACATTTTCGTTTTCTGTGTTTATTGCCGCTGTTCCTCTCGGCATGTGTTACCATGCGCGAATGTCCGATTGAGACTTTACAGCCAGCCAAATTGGTCTTCACCGGCCAAAATCGAAATATTGCCATATGTGCTTCGCCGGTGCTTTTCTCGGATGCGTTGTTGACCAACGAACGAACGGCCGGAGTTCCTGCCGATTCGTTGATATGGAATATATTATATTCATTGAAAAGTTCTTGGGAAACCGCTCCGGGATTCGAAGATGTGAAAATTTCCGTCTTCATGGCATCCGGCAATGAGCCGCTTCCGGACTCGACTGAATATGATTTGATTGCCGATTTGGACAAATTGCAACTCAAAAACACATATTACGGCGAACAGTACAATTATCAAGCGTGGGAAGCATTCATGCACGTGTATTACATTGCCGAATGGTCGGTGCGCGACAAATCGGGCCGATTACTCGACGACCACACCGATCGCGATTTGATCGTTTGGCCTTCCGGCGTTCGTTCGACCCAAGCCGAAGCTGTATTTCACCTTCCCGGAATTACCGATGCTTGGTGGGATACGGGTATCGCCATTGCCCGAAATTATGCGGAACGCATCACGCCGCAATGGCAAACGGACTATCGAGATGTTTACATGATCAACAAATTTTCCGATTTGTCGCAACAAGCATATACCGCCATGCAAAATAACGGATACGGGCGTGCTTTCAATATTTGGGAAGAAATGTTACTGTCCTGTCGAAAGAAAGGCCAATCGAAAATCAAAAGCCAAATTACGTATAACATGGCTGTGGCGTGCGAGTTCAACAACTCGTTGAACGATGCGCTTTATTGGATACAACGATCCGTCAATTATTCATCAAGCACAACCAACAATAACTATCTTCGTATCTTGAAAGAAAGGATGACGCAAAGCATCCTGCTCGATCAACAGCTTCCACAATAACCTCTCGAACCATTAATCATCCGGAATGTCGCCGCAATTTGTATTCATCGTCATCGTTACCATCATCATCGTCGACTTTCTGTTTGAGAGTCTGCTCGATTTACTGAATCTGAAAAATCTGTCGGAAAAGCCGGCTTCGGAACTCGCCGATTTGTACGACGCGGAAAAGTATCTGCAATCGCAACGATACGAGCGCACCAACATTCGGTTCGGCTTGGTGAGCGGAACATTCAACTTGATATTGATTCTGTTAATGTTTTTTTTCGACGGATTTGCCCGAGTAGACGCTTTCGCCGCCGGAATCAGCTCGCATCCGATACTTCATCCGCTCATTTTCTTTGCCGTTTTGGGATTGGCGCTCGACTTGCTGAACACGCCTTTTGCCGTTTACGACACATTTGTGATCGAGCAACGTTTCGGATTCAATAAAATCACGCCGGGGCTTTTCATCGTCGACAAACTGAAAGGATGGATGTTGTCGGCAGTGATCGGCGGAGGTATCGTGACGTTGATTATTTGGTTTTACCTGCAAACCGGTATTTACTTTTGGTTGTGGGCATGGGCGCTCGTATCGGCATTTACGTTGTTCATGGCGATCTTTTATTCGTCATTGATCGTACCGCTTTTCAACAAACAAAAACCGCTCGAAGACGGCGATCTCAAATACCAAATCACTTGTCACGCCGAGCAAGCCGGTTTTCATATCGATAAAATTTATACGATCGACGGATCGAAGCGTTCCACCAAAGCCAACGCCTATTTCAGCGGAATGGGACGCAAAAAACGAATCGTATTGTACGATACGTTGATCGAAGAACTTTCAACCGGCGAAATCGTGGCGGTATTGATGCACGAAATCGGCCATTACCGCAAAAAACACATCATCAGCGCCATGATTATATCCGTTCTTCAAGCGGGATTGATGTTGTTTATTCTTTCGTTGTTTGTTTCTCAACCCGTTTTGTCGCAGGCGTTGGGCGTCGAAAATCCGAGCTTTCATATCGGATTGATCGCTTTCGGAATATTGTACAGCCCGATATCGGTCATTATCGGGATTGTGATGAACATGCTGTCCCGAAAACACGAATACCAAGCCGACGATTTTGCCGCTCGGTACGGCATGGGTAACGACCTTATCGGGTCGCTTAAAAAATTATCGGTCAACAACTTGTCAAATCTAACACCGCATCCGCTGTACGTCTTTTTTCACTATTCGCATCCCACGTTGTTGCAGCGGATCGAAAATTTGAAAAACATCTCGGACGAAAAAAATCAAACGAAACAACAATAAATCAAATTCATGGTTTTGGATATCGTCTTGGTTGTGTTGGGCTTTTGCTTCCTTTTGGGAGGTTTGGCGGGATGCATACTTCCCGCTATCCCGGGGCCGCCCTTGTGCTACATCGCACTGTTGCTTCTCGAGGCTACGCCTTATGCCGATTTTTCGACTCGTTTTTTGGTCATCACGGCCGTTATCACGGTCTTTGTTACGATTCTCGACTATTTCATTCCGATTTGGAGCACTCGAAAGTGGGGCGGCAGCAAATCCGGAGCCATCGGTGCGGGAATCGGTTTGGTGATCGGTTTGTTTTTCTCGCCTTGGGGCATCATTCTGGGCCCTTTTCTCGGCGCCGTGGCGGGTGAATTGATTTCGGGACGCGATACCGACCAAGCCTTGAAATCGGGATTGGGTTCTTTTGTCGGATTTTTGCTGGGCACGGGGCTTAAGTTGGCATTATGTTTCGTGTTTGCTTTTTATTTCGTCAAAGAATTGATCGTATAAGCGGCCGAATATTCACGCAACCGGAACAATAACGAATTGACGAAAATATGAGTTGCTTTTTGCAAAAAAGCGCGTAAATTTGCATTGTCGGACATGTTTAGACAATCATAACGGATGAATCTGCTTTCGCGAATCAAATATTTGAAGGTCATAATTGTCTTACTCTTCCTCTTTTGCGGCCGGGGAGGCGATTCCGTGTTCGGACAATTTTACAACGGACATCAAATGACCTTCGGCAAAAACAGGGTTCAATACAACAACTTTTATTGGTCCTATTTCCGATTCGAACGATTCGATATCTATTTTAACCAAGACGGCAGGGAACTGGCAACGTATACCGAATCGGTCGCCGATTCCGAATTGAGCCGCATCGAAGGTTTATTCGATTACGTGATCGAAAAGCGCATCATATTCATCGTATACAATAAATTGACGGATTTTCGTCAAGGCAACATCGGATTGATAACGGGTATCGACGAATACAATACGGGCGGTGTGACCCGCATCGTCGACAATAAGGTTTTTCTGTTTTTCGACGGCGATCATGCTTCGTTCGACAAACAAATCCGCGCGGCCATCGCTGAAGTGATCGTTAACGAAATGATTTACGGAAGCGCCTTGCGAACCAATATGGCGACCTCGGCCACGATTAATCTTCCCGTATGGTTTCGCGAAGGATTAATCGCTTATGTTTCCGAATCGTGGAACGTGGAAATGGACGATCGTATCAAAGACGGCATTACAAGCGGCCGATACAATCAATTTACGCGTCTTACGGGCGATGAAGCCGTTTGGGCGGGGCATTCGTTTTGGCGATTTATCGAAAAAGAATATGGTGCCGCCGTTATTCCGAACATCGTGTACATCACAAGGGTCAACAAAAGCGTCAAAAGCGGATTTCTTGCCGTACTGGGCAGCAATTTGAAAGGCTTGAGCAAAGAGTGGTTGAATTATTACACCACACTTTATGCGTCGGAAGACGCCAATCCGTATCCCGACGCTCCGCCGGTATTGAAAAAATCCAAGAAAAATCGGGTTTACGAAAAAGTGAAAATAAGTCCCAACGGTCGTTATTTGGCGTATGTGACCAACGATATGGGACAATATCGCGTTTGGCTTCGCGATCTGCAAACGGGAAAGCAGAAACGCATTTTCAAACGCGAACAAAAATTGGAACAAATTCAAGATTATTCGTATCCCGTGTTGGTATGGCATCCGTCGGGGGATATTCTCTTGTTCATTTATGAAGAAAAAGGCGGCATAAAAATGACTTTTTACGATGTTCCCGCCAAGGAACGTACCACCCGTAATTTGCTCTATTTCGAGAAAATTTTCTCCGCCGATTTCTCTCCCGACGGAGGCAAATTGGTGATGTCGGCTTATCGTTTCGGTCGATCGGATATCTTCGTACACACGTTGGCGGCCGGAACCAATCAAACGATTACCGACGACATGGCTGACGATCTTAACCCGAAATTCATCGACAATGGCACGAAAATCATTTTCTCGTCCAATCGTACCGATGATTCCATACGCTACGAAGGCGCAACGATACGCCGTTTGTCGCCCGAAAAGAGTTTGTTTATCTGCGACTATATCCGTAAACCTTCCACGTTGCAGTCGCTGGCCGATGCGCCGTACACCAACCAAACGGATCCCGTGGAGTTGGGTCGGAATCGTTACGCTTTTCTGAGCGATCAAAGCGGGGTGGTTAACCGTTACGTCACCTCGCTCGACAGCACCATCAGTTCCGTCGATACCGCCGTTCATTATCGTTATTCCGCACGATCGAAACCGGCTACCGCTTATTCGCGCAGTATTCTCGATCATGATATTAACCCGACGGGTAAGGAAAGTGTTGACCTTTTCCGCAAAAAAGGGCGATTCAACATGTTTCGGGAACCGGTCGAACTGAATGTTGCGGATACGCTTCCGCTAACGACTTACAAAAAGGAAATCGTAAAAAAACGCCGTGCCGCGGACAGCTTGGAGTACATTACCCAAACGGCCATCCCCGCCATTCTTCTCGATAATGGGGACATTTTAACGCCCGACGGCGACACGATCAAATTCGATCCGAATCGTGTGAATATTTATCGTTATGTGTTTGAAGCGGAAAAACTGAATTTTTATCAAAACGACTTCGAATTAACCGATTTTCAATTGGAAACCGATTCGATTAAAGCCGAACGCAACAAACTTCGTATTTATCAAACGGCGTTTTATCCGAATTATCTGGTTTCGCAAGTCGATTTCAGTTTTCTCGAAGCTTCTTACCAAGCATATACGGGTGGAGCCGTGTATTATAATCCCGGATTCAACCTTCTGTTCAAGCTGGGAACAAGCGATCTTTTCGAAGATTACAAAATCATCGGAGGCGTACGTTTCGGTCTCGACTTTGAAAGCAATGAATATCTGCTCAGTTTCGAAAATCTGAAAAAGCGGTTGGATCGGCAAATCATTTTTCATCGGCAAGCGTATGAAAATTATGCAATTGGCGAAGACGAAAGGTATTATCCGTTGAAAACAATCACGCACGAATTATTTTATTCGCTTCGTTACCCGTTTACGCAGACGTTTGCCCTTAAAGGAACCTTTTCGCTTCGTGACGATCGTACATCTTTTTTAACCGACAATGCCGCTCAATATACACGTACCATAGCCGATTATCATCGGATTTGGGGCGGATTGAAATTAGAAGCGATATTCGACAATACCCGTAAAATCGGTATCAACATACCGTCGGGATGGCGTTACAAGATTTTCGGCGAAACATATTGGAAACTGAACGATGACATTTCCGATCTGTATGTGATCGGTGCGGACTTTCGCCACTACCAAGTGCTGCATCGCAATTTGATTTGGGCAAGCCGGTTTGCCACAAGTACCTCGTTCGGACGCAGTCGATTGCTGTATTATTTGGGCAGCGTGGATAATTGGATCACTTTTTTCAGGAATAAACCGGTATACGACGCCACCGTGCGAGTGGATAATCAAGAAAATTACGCATACCAAACTTTGGCAACGGACATGCGCGGGTTTATCCAAAATATTCGCAACGGAAATAGTTTTGCCTTGTTCAACAACGAAATCCGTTGGCCGTTCATTCAATATTTTTCCAGATACCCCATGTCCAACTTCTGGTCAAGTCTTCAGGTAGTTGGATTTCTCGATGTCGGTTCGGCATGGTCGGGCGTATCGCCTTTCAAGAAAACCAGTGCATACGATTACGATATCATCGAAAGCGGCCCCGTTACCGTTACGGTCGAAACAGGCCGTGATCCGATTGTTTTCGGTTATGGAGCCGGTTTGCGCGCGCAATTGTTGGGCTATTTCATGCGGTTCGATTGGGCCTGGGGCGTCGAAAACGGAATCAGACTACCTTATGTTTTCTATTTCTCGTTGAGCTTGGATTTTTAAAACTTGCATACCAACTGCACCTTCGCTTCCGAATAACAGTTACCGCGAATTTCATTTAAACCGCTGCCGATAACATCCCGATCGATATATTGCGTTGTCGCGTATTTGAAACGCAGATCGAAATGCTTACCCAATGAGTATTTCATCAACAAATACAAGCGTGTCCCCCGATCGTAAAATGCGGGAACGGCGAAAGCATATAACATATCGTTTTCAAAAGAATAAATACGCGAGTCGTAACTATCCGTATCGAAAATCGCATATCGCAATGTAATGCGTAACGGATATCGTTTAAAAGTGTTGATCGTGACGTATGCATCCTGTGCAATGAAATATCCGTTGCTTGAAATATCTTCCTTCCGATAGTTTTTCACTTCCAAATGATTACCGATACCGCAACCTTCAACGATTTGGTGCGAAAACACCATTTTCGCGGATGTCGTTCGAACGTCCGTCACGTCGCCGACTACCGATTCCGACATGTTTTCCTCTTTCTCTTTAAACCGTGCCAGAACATACATTTTGGTGTTTCGCGAAGGCGTATAATCGGCTTGCAACATAGCTTCCCGTCCAAACGTCGGCGCATCGGCACGATAACGCAACCACGGAAAGCGGAATATGTCGCAATAAGACGAAAAACGCCATTGCCCGCCCGGATTCCAATTCCAACCCAAATAAAAACCTTCTTCGTTGTTGTTTCGCGAGTTTTCGCCCAATGCCATTCCGTACGAAACATGATAGTCTTTGGCATAACGGCGATATAAAATATTCGCGCCGAAATGTTCGTCGATAAGCATTTGCACGCCGTACAACATTCCCGAAGCACCGTTTCGGCCCAGCGCCTGTTCGCCGTAAAATACGGCATTGCCCAACCGAAAACGAAAATCGATACCGTAATCGGCGTTTGACTTTCCCGTGAAAGCAAAATGATTGTAAATATACGGATTGGGAACCAACGTTGCGTCGTATTCGTAATAAACGGCCGTTGCGCCGACATGCCAATCGGTACGCGTGACGGAAATGTTGGCACCCGAGATTTGTTCCGTCACCGCATCTTTCTTTGCTCTTTCATTCGGAGTTCGGTGATAACCGTCCGTCGGAAACGACGATACCGTAAGCACTTTTCCCGTTTCATCCCTTGCCGAAACGCTTGCATCGATCGCTTTTCGCGAATAAAAAACGGTGATGTCCGCCGGTTTGGCGCGAAAGGTTGCCCCGATTCCCCGCATGAAACGATTTTCGTCGGCAGAAGCGTATTTCCGTAATCCTTCGTTGTAACGCATCGCGTTCAACATCATCGCGCTTTTGCCGTAATTCATCCCCGACCACAACACCAATCCTTGTCCGAAATCGGCACGAAAATCACCTAAGGTCAAGGTTTTCAGGCGACCTTTGGTTTTGAGTTGAAAATGTGCCGAATAAAAATCAAATCCCCGAGGATTGCTGCCTCTAAAAAAAGCTTCGCCCGCATCTTTTTCGGCGGTGACCCCGAAATATATTTGATCGGCATAACCGAAAGAATAGCGCAAATATGCTTTTACGGGACTTCCTTCGTATCGATTCGCGACGGAATCGGGACGTCGATAACCCTCCTGCTCTTGAAGCACGGTTTGCATTCCCGTAATCAACTTACTTTTACCGTAACGAACAACCCGTTTGGGTTTGATACCCGCATCCTCCTTCTTTTCCAACGATATGAACGGAACCAACGTTCGCGCCAATTCGGGCGTAAATCCGTACAGAGATGCAATTTCGTAATGAGAGAGAATCGGTCCGCGGGTTTTTACGTGATCCGACAAACTTTTAATTTGAAATTCGGTCAACCAAAAAATTCGAGCCATGTCTTCGAAACTCGCTTGATTGACATAAACGGGGTTCTGAGCCAAATCCTCCAACAACTCGAGCATTTGCTCCAAATCCGATTCTTCTTCGCTTTGAGCAGCGATATCCGTCAAAAGCGCGCGCAACATCTCACCGTCGACAACATCTTCCTGTGCGGTTATTCGTAACGAAAACAGCAGACAAACAATGCAAATATGGATACACCTTATCCCATTACAATTTCACATTGAGGGAAATATGCGGACTGTAGCCTAAAAATCGATGATGCGCGAAAGCCAAGTCGACGGTAAAACGGCTTCGAGCATATCCGATCCCGAAAGCATATTGATTCATCGGACCCGTGGATACGCCGCATCGCAGAAACAAATCCGTGATCGGTGCAAACTCCAATCCTCCCTTGAAAATTGCTTTCATACGCGAGTCTTTTTCTGTTTCCAAACTGATCGTTGCTTTTTTCTCAATCGTGTATCCCGCGCCAAAACGCATAACGGTCGGAATTCGTTCTTCCGGATTGGCGCTTTGTTTACTCCGGGATACGTTGAACACATGCGCTCCGATCGTTAAATGATCGACGGGTTCGCATAACAAGCCGATCTCGGCGCATAAATTACCGAAACTTCCGTAGTCGTAAGCAAATCCCGTTCGAAAATAATCCATCTGAACGCCCAACGCAAACTTCTCGCCGAGCTTTTTGGCTACCGCCAGTCCGAACTTGGATTCATTATACTTTGAGTAGCCGAAGTATCGATAATTAAAACCGATAACGGTTGACAAAACGGGCATGGCAAATGCGCCCGCTTGAACCGACAAACTTTTAACGTTTAATCGGTTTTCGTAATACAATCCCGCCTCGATTTGCGAAAGATACGCCAATCCCGCTTGGTTGTTGGCCGACGACCAAATATCCGACGTCATGACCGATGAGCCGGCCATTCCCGCGGAACGCGCCCCAAGCGGATAATTGTCGTTCCCCGCTTTGCCGTTTGTTGCATAACTGCATAAAACGACACACGGCATAACGTATTTTATGATTGTTTTCAAGCTTTTCATCGGCAGCAGACGGAAGCATGATTCGTAAATTTTCCCGAAAAAGAAAATGTTATTTCACTCTCAAAGATAAACAAAATTTCCGAAATATGAAACATCAAACAAATTATTTTCGAAAATAAATGATGTAATTAAAATGTCATTTTCGACAGCGGTTTCGATTGCCGTTAAACAAAAAGTCGATTTTGAACGTTACATGAAAGAATTTTAATCGTCAAGTAAGCTTTATGAAATACGCGGGTAAAAATATATACGTCATATTGGTAGTCTGTTGCTTATTGTTTTCCGTTCAGACAAAGGCGCAAAATGATGCGCCGAAAAAGCAGGAAAAGCACAAATTAAGTTTTAAAGATCCTCAAGACGGCGCTTTCGACGTAAGCGAATGGATCATCGACTACAACGGCTTCATACCGATGCCGATTATCATCACCGAACCGGCATTGGGCGGATTCGGCGGAGCATTGGTTCCTATTTTCATCAAACAAAACAAGCCGGTGGAAGTCGACGGAAAAATATATCCGATGCCTCCGAACACCACCGCAGCATTCGGAGGTTATACGCTCAACGGAAGTTGGGCCGTAGGAGCCGGGCGAATGGCTGTCATTCCCAAATGGAAAATGCGTTATACCGTCGGTGCGGCTTACATGGACGTAAACATGAATTATTACTTTACCGTGGATAAGCTGAACAAGGATGTTGATGTGGAATTCAACATCAAAGCCATACCGATATATTTATCGGCGGTACGTGAATTGAAAGATCCTCGATTTACGCTGGGATTGGAATACATGTTCATGCATTCCGATTTGGAGGTGGTGAGCGGAAGTCAAACAAAATGGAATTTGATCAACGAACTCAATCAAAAGATTGCCGAGAAAATCAGCGACGATATCAGCGGAAATATCGGTAAGTTCGGTTTTAAGGGAAGTTTCGACAAACGCGACAATACATTTACGCCCAATCGCGGGTTTAAAATCAACGTAAATGCCGATTGGAGCAACAAAATCTTCGGAAGCGATTACAATTACGGACAGTTTGAAGAGGCATTTTATTGGTTTATTCCGATTACCGATAAATGGGTTAACGGTTTTCGTTTCGATATACAACAAATTGCCGGCGATCAGCCGTTCTACCTGCGTCCTTATATCGACATGCGGGGAATCCCGACGGCCCGTTATTCCGGTAAATTCACCGCATTAACCGAACTGGAAGAACGGTGGGATTTTTACCGTCGTTGGAGCTTGACGGCATTCGGCGGCGGCGGAAAGGCATTCGATGATTTTTCATCGTTCAGCGATGCCGAATGGGCCTATGCGGGAGGCGGAGGGTTCCGTTATTTGATTGCCCGAAGGCTCAATTTACGTATGGGAATGGACTTTGCTTGGGGGACCGAAGGTTTTGCTTATTATTTCGTCTTCGGCAGCGCTTGGATCAGACAATAATCGATATTGTCCGATCCTTATCGCCGACGATTGTCTATTCCATTTTTCGTTTGTCGATCACCCGTATCGCTTTCCCTTCGCTGCGGGCAATGGTTTTGGGTTCCACCAATTTAACGGTGAGACTGATTCCCAATGCGCTCTCCATGACATGTTGAATGCGACGAGTAAGACCTTGCAACTCGCTGATGCGGTCGAGAAAGAAACCTTCTTCCACTTCCACTTGCAATTCAAGTATGTCGAGATTGTTGACGCGATCAACGATCAACAGATAGTGCGGGCTTGTTTCTTTCAATTCCAACAACACGCTTTCTATTTGCGACGGAAACAAATTCACTCCGCGGATGATGAGCATGTCGTCGCTGCGACCCGTACATTTCTTCATGCGCACGAGCGTTCTTCCGCAACGGCAAGGCGAATAATCGAGACTCGACAAGTCGCGGGTACGATAACGAAGCAACGGCAACCCTTCTTTGGTAACGGTAGTAAATACCAATTCGCCTTCCGTTCCTTCGGGTAACACATCCAATGTAACGGGATCAATGATTTCGGGCACGAAATGGTCCTCGGAAACATGTAACCCGTTTTGGCAGGTACATTCGAACGAAACACCCGGACCGATAATCTCGCTCAATCCGAAAATATCGATAGCCTTGATCTGAAGCTTTTCCTCAATCTCACGCCGCATATTTTCTGTCCAAGGTTCGGCGCCGAACGTACCCACGCGCAGCTTAAATTCTTTGCGCGGAAGACCGCTTTCTTAGAGGGCTTCGGCCAAATAAAGCGCATACGAAGGTGTGCAGGCCAATGCCGTACTGCCGAAATCGTGCATGATTTGCAATTGACGCTTGGTGTTGCCTCCCGAAATGGGAATTACCGAACAACCCACTTTTTCGGCGCCGTAATGCACACCCAATCCTCCCGTAAACAATCCGTAACCGTACGCCACCTGCAAAAAATCGTGACGGTTGATCCCCGCACCGGTTAACGTCCGTGCCATTACCTCGCTCCAAGTGGCGAGATCCTTGCGGGTATAACCCACCACCGTCGGTTTTCCGGTAGTTCCCGACGACGCGTGCAAACGAACGATTTCGGTCATCGGTACCGAAAACAATTCAAACGGATAATTATCGCGCAAGTCCTGTTTGGTGGTGAAAGGTAATTTCGACAAATCTTCGATGCCGCGAATATCTTCGGGTCCCACCCCAAGTTCCTGCATTTTTCTACGGTAAAAGGGCACATTATGGTATACGCGTTCCACCACGTCCACCAATCGTCTGCTTTGGCATCTCCGCATTTCTTCGCGGCTCATGCACTCAAACGTTTCGTTCCAAATCATTGCTTTTTATTGATTTCGTTTTCTGTTTTTATGATGTATTTATGTAACAAACACGGCGAATCCTGTCAGATCAAACATTAATCCTTTCCGAATTTGAAACCCGGGCGAAAAATAATATCAATTTTTCGTATGCTTTGTTCACTTGATTCCCAATATTGTAAGCACACCTTCCTCAAGCTTGTATTTGATGACGGCATGAACCGTTAAAGCTTGCCCGCCGTTTATTTTCACACTGCCTCCGTCTCTGACGATGGTGTTGTCATTGAATGCAAACACAACACCTGCAGCCATACCGTCCATGCAATGAGTATCGACAACCTCTTTGCCTTCATAAATCAACTTTTTATAAGCAATCGCATTTCCGCTTTTTGTGTCGACGAAACTAAATGTATTGTTTTGGGCATTGACCTTGTCGATTTTCATCGTTCTTGTGCCGTCGCCGCATCCCGCAAGGATACTCAGCAGCAGAACGCCGACAATAAATATCGGAACAAATCGGCACGCTTTCCGGGCACAATCGAATAATTGCAGCATAATAAATTATTTATGATTGATTATAAGCCCTTTAAATCGTTTTCTCCGATTATCGAAAAGTTGTTTCGTTCGATGATTTCGAATGCTTTGGGGCGATTATCGGTACGCAATACAACGATGGCCTTTTCTCCCAAACTGAACGCGTACATGTATTCGATGCTCAATTTCTCTTCGGACAATTTTTTCAATACTTTGGCCAACGAACCGGCTTCGTGCGATACCGACAAAGAAATCACATCCGTCAAATTGACGCTGAATCCGTTTGATTTCAATAATTTGTATCCTTTTTCGGGATCGGATACGATCAATCGCAGGATGCCGTATTCCGAAGTATCGGCAATGGTCAGCGCCGTAATGTTGATTTTTTCGTTACCCAAAGCGTCCAATACCTCTGTAAGGCGTCCCGATTTGTTTTCCAAAAAAATGGATAATTGCCTGATGGTTATCATAATATTTAATTTAAAATGTAAGGTTTCAAACTCCGAATTAACCGACTTTCATCAACCCGATCCGGAATTGAAGCATATTTTTATTTGTTATCTCTCAGATCTTTGACACGTACCGCTTTTCCTTCGCTTTTCGGCAACGAACCCGATTCCACCAATTTGATTCGCGGAGCAACCAAAACTTCGTCGCGTATTTGGTGTCGAAGACTTTTGGCCAAGTTTTCCAAACGACCGTAATCGTCGGTAAACAAATCCTTTAACTCCACTTCGATCAACATTTCGTCGGAATTATTGACGGTATCGAGCGTAATAAGATAATTATTACCCACTTCCGGCGTTTTAAGCAGGATTTTTTCAATTTGCATCGGAAAGATATTGCACCCTTTGATGATGAACATGTCGTCCGTTCGTCCTTTCACGCGATCGATGCGTCGATGGGTTCGTCCGCAGGGACAATCGCCTGGAATGATGCGCGTCAGATCTCGGGTACGATAGCGCAATATCGGCATGGCTTGCCGATCGAGCGAAGTCAATACCAATTCACCAATCTCGCCATCGGGTACGGGTTCCAAGGTATCGGGATCGATAATCTCCAAATAAAACGCATCTTCCCAAAGGTGCAAACCGTTTTGATATTCGCATTCAAATGCCACACCCGGCCCGTTCATTTCCGACAATCCGAACGAATTAAAGGCGCGCACGCCCAGCAAATCTTCGATGCGACGACGTTGTTCCTCGGTGTGCGGCTCGGCGCCGATCACCAACGTTTTCAAGCGCGTATCGCGATGCGGATCAAGTTCCAATTCTTCAAATACGTCGGCCAAATGAATGGCATAACTGGGGATGGCATGTACCACGGTGGTACCGAAATCCTGCATGAATTTGATTTGTCGGCGGCTGTTTCCCGCGGCTGCCGGAACGGTGAGACATCCCAAACGTTCGGCTCCGTACTGGAAACCCAAGCCACCCGTAAACATGCCGTATCCGCTGGTATTTTGGAAAACGTCGGTATCACGCACGCCCACCGAATATAAGCATCGTGCTATAAGATTAGCCCACGAATCGAGATCGTGCTGCGAATGAAAAATTACCGTGGGATTGCCCGTAGTTCCGCTTGACGAATGCAAGCGTACGGCATCCCGCAACGGCAAAGCCACCAAGCCGTACGGATAGTTATTGCGAAGTATTTCCTTCGTGGTAAAAGGTATTTTACGAATATCGTTAATATGGTTAAAACTATCTGAAGTCAGTTTCAATTCACCGAATAATTTTTTATAATACGGCGATTGTGCCGCGTAATCGAACGCGGTTTTCAAACGTTTCAACTGGAATTTCTCCAAATCGCCGCGCGACATGGTTTCGAGTTCTTCTTCCCAATATTTATTCATGTGCATTACGGGTATAAAGTCGATTATTCGGAAATTGTTTTCGATCGGAAAACAAATGCTTGCAACATCCGAATACCGAAGTTTAAATAAACTGCAAAATAAAGCATTTTTTGATACGATTTACGCCTTGTCTTTTAAAATCCTTCATTGCATCACAATGAAAACTTTCGGTTGCGGTGTTATGTCAACGACGAAATGTTGACATCGCTTTCAAAGTCACAAAGAGACAACACATTGCTTATGCCGTCCTCCTGGGACTCGGGTTTGGTTGTCGTATTCAATTCCGAGGATTAAAATCCTCGGCTTGGTTATGTTGTCCCTCCGGGACTTCCCGGACCGATAACTCATTGTTTGCACCAACCATAAATCATTACGGATTGCCTCTATTTCGTCCGGAATCGCGCACCCCCTCTCCAATTGGGAGAGAGGACAGGGGGAGAGGCCGGCCCATCAATGAAAAATATTGAAATTAAATCCGAAAACAAGAAAAAGCATATCGCCCGAATAGCGCGAAGCAACATTGTTGAACATGGCGGGCGTATACATCAACTTAACATCGAAAGTAACCATCATGTCTCTTCGTTTTAAGGAAGGGAACAGATCGTGAAGTTTGCATTCCGCATCCAAGCCCAATGTGCCCGATACTCCCCGTTTGATGCCGGCATCCCGCAATGCCTCGTTATCCTCCATCGCCTGCTCGCTCGGCGTACACCCGTTGATTGACCAACCCATGAACGGGGTTAATCCGAAAAATCGGACATCAACCACGGAATAACCTGCCGTTAAACCGACGTTGCCGATATTTGCCGATTGCCCGGCGGACCACACGTCGATACCGTCCTTCAACGGAATATCTTTTTTGAGTTTGCCCGTAACCGCTTGCAGAAAAATCGAGAAGCGCCAGCGGCGATAGTACACGTCAAAATCAAAAAACAAACATGTTTTCGCGGACAAATAGTCGGAAAGCCTCCCGAAAGGGAAAGCGGGTCCCACCCCGATGCCGAATCCAAACCTCCACGGATCGACATACGGTACGTACGGTTCGGCCGATATGGTTTTGACATTGTTTTTTTCCGGGACTTCATTTTCGTTCTCTTCAAAAAAGTATTGTTCCAAAAACAATGCGATATCCCGATCGGCAAGCGTTTGATCGTCCCAATCGCCGTGCAGCATCATTTTCAACAAATCCGACAAAAAGTCGAATTCCTCATTCGAACACCCCGATTGATCGATCCACGAAATAAGTTCGTTCTCATCTTGTATCGCTTGGTACGAAAGTACATTCCAAACGATCTGATCGGGAGGATGACGCCGAATCGAGGCTTCGACAACACGATCAAAATTTCGAACAAGGTCATCGATGGCGGGATAATTCTCCGTCCAAAAATAAACCAGCAACCGTTCGGACGGCCACAAAACAGGCATCTCCGGCCGGCGATCGAACTCGGCCAAAACAAGCCTTACCGAATCCAAATTGCCCGTTCGGAATCGTTCCAAAAGTATCCGACGATGTTGCGAAATCGTATCTTGTTGCATCAAATCTGCCGACAATTCGGTATTCTCTTGCGCAAACAATGATATCGAAATGCAAAACATAAGATATGGCAGTATTTTCCTCATCACCAACAAACCTCAATCTTATTATCTTACGGGTCTTACACGTCTTACCATCTTACGGTCTTATATAAACTTTTGTCGTTTCATGGCGTTCAGATATGCTCCGGAAGCCCATTCGTTGTCTTTCTTGGTGTAACGATTTTCGGTGAAGACTTGCGCTAATGTTTCTTTTTTATTGATTTCCAACAACTTTTTCGTTTGCTCCGAAACTTCCAAATCGGCATACAAACGATCAATATCTTCTTCCGTATAATCACGGTACACCTCGTTGTGAACAACGGCCTCGAGCGGCAAACGTCCCGTCAACGGAGGTTGCTCATCGGGATATCCCACTGTTAAGGTCGTTACGGGAATAACGCCTTCGGGCAAATGCAATATGTCTATAACTTTATCCGCATTATACGTGGTGGTTCCCAAATAACAAATTCCCAATCCGAACGATTCGGCGGCCAAAGCAACATTTTGCGATGCCAAAACGGCATCGATGTTGGCATTGCAAAACCACAAAAGATTGTTGTATGCGGGTTCCGCCTTACGTGATTTGCACCATTTATTGAAGCGATTAACGTCCGCGCAAAAAGTAATCAACACCGGCGCCTGCAATACCATGTTTTGTTTGAAATGTACTTCCCAAAGTTGTTTTCTCAATGTCTCGTCCTTGGTTACGATCATGCTGTATACTTGCATGTTTCCCGTGTTGGATGCACAAACTCCGGCTTCGAGTATTTGTCGGAGAATATCGTCGGGAACGGGTTTCGACAAATATTTGCGGATGGAACGATGGTTGGTTATTTGGTCTTTGATACTGAAATTACTCATTGACATGTTCTTGATATTATTGGCTTTAATAATTAGCTATCAACTTGATAATTTGCAACTATTTTCATTGCAAAATTAGTTAATTTGTAAATAATTTTCACGATTAATGCGGACATTACCGTAATGTGCAAAAATATCAAAAGAGGGTTGTTTCAAATGGGTTATTTTATTGCGTCATTACGAATGGCGATTAAAATACCAAACAATTGAAAATGAAGATAAAAAGTGCGTCATTGCGAGCATAGCGAAGCAATCCTTTCAAACAACATAGATTGCTTCGTCTTCCCTGTCTGCTCTGCAGATTAGGCGGACTTTTCCGGCAATGATGTTTATTAAATCAGCAGCATTATAGCGTTTTTTCGTTGATGCAATAAAAGAAAGCATTCTTTCTTTTTTATTTTTTCCTCTCAAATTCAAAACTATCCGTACGACCACACCCACCGTAAAAAAATAGATTAAACGCATCTTTTGAGATTTTGTCGCAAGGAGTCAATGTAAGATGGTTATTATTTCGATTGAAAAATAACGTCATACATCCATTTTCGGGAAGTTGAATTTCTTCGCCTTTAGCCCTCCATACATTGATAAAATGAACTTGAAATTGCAAGTCGTAAAATATGTAAATTTTATCGGATTCGATTCGATAATCAAAACTTTTATGGACAGGAAAGCTATATTGCTCATTGGTTATTGTAATTGTTAATTTTCCTTTTCCTTCCCCATCAAAACAAAAAGAATGAATTCTTTTTTCTTGTGAATTTAATGGTAAGGCGCCGGTTATCTCTTCAAAATTCAAACCAACTCCCTTTGAATAAATCCATGTACCTTGAATCTTATCCGTCGTATCATTTTCCGTCTTTTTACATGAGCCGAAGTATACAATAAAAAATAAACTCAATAAAAAATAATTGAATAATGTTTTCATGACTTGTAGTGTTATTATTACCTTTAGACGCAAAGATAATACAACATCAACCTTTTGCAAAGAGATCCAACAAAATAATTACGGGATGCGTCCAAAATAAAATTCCCATTTTCAAAGGCTCCATCATGATCTTATTAAGCTGCGCCTCCGGGCCCGATTACTAAAATAACGTCAGCCTAAAATTTACCTTCGATGAGCTTGTTTCGCTGCGGTTCAGCCCGACGAACGGCAACGCCTCGGAAAAGAAATAATGATGCCGCATGAATCCGGCGTCCCGGAAGGACAGCTTAATACAGGGGGATTTTGGAATGAAGATAGAGGGGCAAACGGGGATGTTATTTTGTTTTCGTTTTTAACTTGATACCCCAAGTAAAATTAGGTTACTTTGCGGTTTTACAGATGCGGTAAATTAAGAATCATTATTTTTATACTTTTGTGTCTTTCTTAAAAACCAATATAATTTGAATCGTTCGTCCGTACTTCGATTGAAAGAAGAATTATCCGTTCCGCGACGGATTGTCATCACGACGCATCAAGGACCCGACGGCGACGCCATGGGTTCGTCGATGGCGTTGTATTTGTTTCTGAAAAAACTGGGACACGACGTATCGGTAATTACGCCCAACGATTATCCCGAATTTCTGCAATGGTTGCCGTCCAATAACGAAGTAATTAACTTCATGCGACAAAAACCGACAGCCGAAGAACGCCTCAAAACCGCGGAATACATTTTTCATCTGGATTACAACCATATCAAGCGAAGCGCCGATATGATGCGTTTGCTCTCGCGATCCGAAGCCGTACGAATATTGATTGACCATCACTTAAATCCCGAAATTCGGGCAAAATATACTTTTTCGAATATCAACGTCAGTTCCACCTGCGAACTGCTCTATCGAATCATGCAACAGTGGGACGAAAGCTTGATGGACCGGGACATTGCCTCATGCATTTATACGGGCATCATGACCGATACGGGATCATTTTGTTACCGTAGCACGAGCGCGCAAACGTTTACGATTGCCGCCGAACTGATGGGTTACGGTATCGACCGAACGGGAATATACGACAAGGTGTACGACAATTATTCGGAATGCCGCATGCGATTAATGGGATATTGTCTTAACGAGAAGATGGAAGTTTTTCCCGAATATGGTGCGGCATTGATCAGCTTGAACTTGGAGGAACAAAATCGATATAATTTTGAAGTAGGCGACTCCGAAGGATTTGTTAACTTGCCTCTGTCAATCAAAGGCATCCGATTTACCGCTTTCTTTCTCGAAAAAGAAGATAAAATCAAAATTTCGTTCCGCTCAAAAGGTAATTTTTCGGTCAACGATTTCGCAAAAAAACATTTCGGCGGCGGCGGACACTTGAATGCGGCGGGCGGCGATTCGAAAAACAAGTTGGACGAAGTTGTTCGGAAGTTTCGCGAATTATTACCTTTATACAAAGAAGCGTTAAATGCGAAAGACTGAAACTTCCGGTTTGCCTTCGACCGACTCGCAAGTTCGACCCGAGTTTCGGATCATTGTTCGTTGTTTATTGTTCGCGGGCATTTTTTTATCGACGACGATATTCGGTTGCCGTCATTATAATACGCAACAACCCGAATCGGATACGACTTCGGCCGAACGAAAAAAAAAGGACGTATTGATACGCGTCAACCGTGAATTGGTTGATGATGACGCCAAAGAAATCGAAGCATTTGCCGAACGCAACGGTTGGGAAATGAAAACAACCGAATCGGGATTACGATACATGATTTATCGGCACGGACAAGGCGAAAAAGCCGTAACGGGCAAACTTGCGGAATTGGCTTACACCGTATCACTGCTGGACGGTACGGTTTGTTATTCATCCGACCGATCGGGCTTAAAAACCTTTCGTTTGGGACAAGGCGGCGTTGAATCCGGTTTGGAGGAAGGCGTGTTGTTGATGCGCATGGGCGACAAAGCCCGTTTTATCATGCTGCCGCATTTGGCGCACGGACTTTCGGGCGACGGCGACCGAATACCGCCACGGGCAATCATCGTATACGACGTGGAATTGCTTCATCTCAAATAAAATCGTTTCAAACTTAAAATTTCATGTTTCAAGCCGGTTTTTGAACGATCGGGGTTGAGACGTAAAACTTGCAGATCAAAACTTGAAATCCGAAACTCCGAAATTGAAGTTGCTGCCCGTCGAAAAGGGAACGCTCGCGTATATTTTTGTTACCGCCGTTTATCTGGCCGTATTTGTCGGAGAATTGAACATGCCGTGGCTGCGATTCGGAATTCGGGCGGGCGTCACGCTCTTAATTTTGGCTTTGGCCCTTGCGGGTAAGGCTTATCCGCAACAACCCGTTATCCGATGCGTACGGTATTTCTTGCCGTTTGCGTTGTTGAGTTATTGGTATCCGGAAACATACTTTTTCAACAAATTCATCTTTCCGAATTTGGATCAATACTTTGTTGCAGCCGATCAAATGCTGTTCGGTTGCCAGCCGAGTTTGGAATTCAGCAAGCACATGCCGTGGACGTGGTTCAGCGAATTGATGTATTTCGGCTATTTTTCCTACTACTTCATCTTTTTTGGAGCCTCACTGTGGTGCTTTATTAAAGATAAAGAATTGGCAAGTCGGGCCGTTTTTGTGTTTGCCTGTTCGTTTTATCTCTATTACATCATTTTTGCCGTTATTCCCGTTATCGGACCGCAATTTTGGTTTGCGCCTCCGCTGGATCAAGTTCCCGACGGCTATATTTTTTGCGACATCATGCGTTTTTTGCAGGATGCCGGCGAAAAAGCCACCGGCGCATTTCCGAGTTCGCACGTAGGAGTCACTTTTATCGTAGTGATTTTCATTTATCGGCATTGCCGTCGGTTGTTGAAATTCGCTTTACCGTTGTTTATTATTTTGGTATTTTCCACCGTTTACATCAAGGCGCATTACGTGGTGGATGTTATCGGCGGGTTTGCGTCGGCCGCGCTTATCTATCCTTTGGTAAACAAATTTTACGAAAAACTTTCCGGGTGATCAGCGTTTTTTGCCGCGATTACGCCATTATTGTGTCAACGACGAAATATTGGTATTGTCAATCGCAGAGTCCCCACCAAGGGACGACATAACCAAGCCGAGGATTTTAATCCTCGGAATCAAATACGACAACCAAACTCGAATCCCGAAGGGACGGCATAGTTGATATGCCGTCTCTTCGGGACTCGGCAATTGTTTTGAGGTGATGTTTCCGGCAGGATTGAAATCCTGCATTATGATATGGACTTTGAAAACGACACCGACACTTTGACATTGAATGACGACGCTATTGTTTCACGAATTTTTTCACATCTGTCGTTTTCCCGTTTTTAAGGTATTGCAGCATGTACATTCCGGGAGCCCATTCGGATAAATCGATTTCATAATAATGAGCACCGGCGGGAAGACTCACGGACGGAATTTGGTACATGACGGCTCCTGCCGTATTTACCGCACGAACCATTACCGACGCCGCTTCGTTCAAAACGAACGAATAATGCAATACACCGTTTGTCGGATTGGGATAAACCAATAAGTCATCCGGCTCATCCGACGAATATTTTTGCTCCACCGTTATGTCAATCGATGCCGTTACTTTTTCCGAAAACGGATCGACGGCGGTTAATTTCAAGGCTACGAAACCGTAATGTCGCGGATCGATGATCAGCGTGTTTCCGGCAATAACAGCGTCTACGATATCGCTGCGACTGAGCGTATAGTCATAATGAAGGACGTCGCCGTCGGGATCAATCACGTATTTCGAAAGATCGATGACGGCGGGTGTCGTATACGGAATCAAGGTTGTATCGGAGAGAAGTCCGTGAACTTCCGGAGCATGATTGATATCGGTGATAAACCCGACCACGTTGGAAATTTCCGACTTATCGCCGAGATTACCGACGCAGCGTACGGCGACATTCCAACCGGTTGCGGGAACAAGCCCCGTAAGCGTATATATCTGCTCTTCGCCCGATGCGACGGAGCTTCGAACAAGATTTTCAGCATACGAATCGAAATTATCCTCCGTTATTTCCTCAGTCGAGCGGGCAACGACAAAGCCAATCACTTTACCGCCGCCGGCAACTGGTGGAACCGTCCAAGTCAATTTCACCGATGCATTCTTGATTTCGGAAATGCCCAAATCCGTTATTTTATCGGGAATACCTTGAGGCACCAATGCCTCGGCGGCATTCAACAACCCGGCTCCCATCACGGCCGCATGCTCGGAATCGTAATCGGCGGCCGGCGTGGCGGTAGCCAATAAGCGATTGCGTAACATATCGGGGGTAAAATCTTTACTTCCGTACACGGACAATATCAACGCCGCCACGCCCGATACATGCGGACACGCCATCGATGTTCCGTCCAAGTATTCATAATAATTTTTGATCAATGAAGTATACGATGTGCTGTAAATTCCTTCTTTTATTTCTTCCTTATCTCTTATATCTTTTATATAACCACCAGGGGCCGAAATATCAATCCAATTTCCGTAATTGGAATAAGGTGCTAATCGCCCGTTATGATCGACGGCCGCCACCGCCAACACATTATCAAAATATGCGGGATACCATTTGGCATCCTGTCCATCATTACTTGCCGCAAAAATAACAATTCCGCCAACCATAGGCGTTCCGGGACGAGGATCACTATTTTCATCACGTCCCGCTTCATTGATAAAATAATTAATAGCCTCAATATCTTTACGATTATAGTAATTGGGGTTATCATATCCCCAACTATTTTGCGAAATCACAGCACCATTGTCGGCAGCGTACGTAAAAGCCTTCACAACATCAGCGTCGCTCCTGGTATCGTTCATAATTTGCACGGTCATGATTTTAATACCATAGCCTCCCTTCGAACCGCCCGAAATCCCGGAAACGCCTTTGCCGTTATTCGTCACGGCAGCAACAATTCCCGCCACATGTGTCCCATGATATCCAGGTTGAATGCTTCCAACCATTTGACCTCTTCCATTTGGGACAAAATTATAGCCATATATATCATCCACATAGCCGTTTCCGTCGTCATCAACACCGTTCGTTCCGTTCAATTCTACCTCGTTGACCCACATGTTTGCCTTCAAGTCTTCATGATCGTAATACACGCCCTCGTCGGTAACGGCAACAATGACATTTTGATTTTTGATGCCCAAAGCGGCAACCTTTTCCCAAGCTTCCATCAAATGAATATCGGCGCCCGGCGTTCCTCCCGTTTGTCCCGTGTTGTTGAAATTCCATTGTCTGTCGAAATACGGATCATCGGGCGTTTGCGAAGACGGTGCGGCAAGTGCCCGTCCCGCCAATCGGCGTTTCTTATATTCGGGTTCCGATATCAGAACGTTTTCGTCCGAGCCGTACGCTTTAACGACTGTTTCGGGATCCTCGTTTTCGGGAATGGTTATCTCATACCAAAGGTGTAATCCGTATTTACGATGTTTGGCTTCGTATTTTCCCGCATCGGGAAATACGCGTTTTATGTTATTCGCACGATATTTTCGACTGATTCCGTCGAACGATTTCAGCCCGATTTTGACAGCCGATGTATCGGATGAAGCTCTTTTCATCGACCGCAGTCGCGATTCGAAAACGGGAACAGCGTCGCCTTTTAATTTAACGTATACCTTTCCCGATTCCACGGCTCGATCCGAAGATTGCCCGAATGCTTCTCCGAAAAAAATCAAAACCGATAAACAAATCGCAAGGGAAAATCTCATCAAAGCAAACAATGAAAAATAATTAACGAACACGACAAAATTCATGCCCGCGCTTCGAAATTTTCATTACAAATCGATTATAATGGAACAATATATTCGAAAAACAACCGATACCAAAAAGAATCATCGCACGAATTGCGAAGAATTATCTCCTTCTCTGCTCCCGACGTTCCTGCATTTCTTTTTCGCGTTTGGCCTTTTCGTCGGAATATTTTTTAAATTGTTCTTCCGTTAATATTTCCTTATATTTATTCTCCCGTTCGGTGTCCGTTTCGCGGACCGCTTTCTGCATCGCATCGCGATCGCTTCTGTTTTTCTCCATTTGTTCGTCCATACGTTTGGCAATATCGCGATTGACGGCCAAAATCTTTGTTTTCTGATCTTCCGTTAAGCCAACCGTTTTATCCAAACGTTCGGTCATATATTTTGCACGATCTTCAGCCGAAGAAAGGGCACGACGTTGTTGCGCCGTTGCAAGAGACACGGTCATTGCAACCAATACGATTATTACGAATATTTTTTTCATGCTGCGTGATATTATAAAGGTATATAATATATAGACGAACCCGATCGGAAAAGGTTTATCGAGAATTTTCCGAATGCAAAAATATTCATTTTATCGGTTATCCGGTGTAATACGAGCTTTAAATACAAAACGGTACGGTACTTTTTTCGGCAAAAGATGTTTTATATTTACCGATCGTGCAGCAAATCGATTCGACCCTCGTCTTATTATCAAAACCCGAAAGCAAACAATATTCATGATGTCGATTTTTCGTTCGGACAAAAAGTCTCCCGCATTTCAAAAGGAATTATATCAACTCCATCACGGACGGATTTACGGTATTTGTTTACGCATCATCGGCAATGCTTCGGACGCCGAAGAGGCAATGCACGACACGTTCTTGAAATTATTCGATCGAATCGACGAATTACGCAGCGAAAAAGCGTTCTATTCGTGGAGCCAAAGTACCGCTGTTCGAACAGCCATCGACAGAGTACGCAAAAAACGTATTTTTTTCGAACCGATTGACAACTTACCCGTTGCGAACGAAGAACCGGCGGATGAAGATGAATCGATGTTGTCCGTCGAGGCAATCAAGGAGGAATTGAACCATTTGCCAGACGGTTACCGTATCGTCGTTTCGATGCGATTGTTCGAAGAATGCGAGTACGACGAAATAGCCGAAATGTTGCATGTAAAAGAGTCGACCGTGCGTGCGCAATATGCCCGCGGACGCGAAAAATTGGCTCAAAGACTTCGGCAACGACAAGCTGCTGAAAGCTTAAAAGCATAATTAAAGACGATCAATTTATCTTTTAATATCATCAATAAGACAATGAAAAATTTGGAACAATACATTCGCGATAACAAGCATCTGTTCGATGAAGAACCGGAAACGGGACATTTCGAACGCTTGCAACAAAAGATGAATCGTGCCGACCGCAGTATCATCATGCTGCGCCGCACCGTCGCCATCGCCGCATCCGTCATGCTGTTGGTCTCGATCGGAATATTATATCCGTATATCACCAAATCGGACGGTATGGCAATGACTTGCGAAAGCTCGGATAACATGAAACTTTGTTATCTGGATAAGATGAACGACGCTGCGGACCGAATTAAGGTGTTGACCGAAGGTTTCGATCGTTGGGACAGGCAACAGGTTCTGGAAGACGTGGAGAGCATCATTGAAGCGACCAACGACGGGCTGGAAACCGAATTACCGGATGAATTACCGGATGAAGCCGTCAAATCGATTCTTTCGGATTATTACCAACGTAATTTGGAGAGTATGCAAATGATCGTGCAAAACTTGGAAAAAAGAAATTAAAAAACAAAAATCAATTAACCATTAAAAATCATCAATATGAAAAAGATATTCTTATCATTGGTATTGGCGGGAATAACGCTCGCCGCGTTTTGTCAAAAAACGGAAACACGGGCCGTATCGAGCTTTACCGGAATCGATGCATCAAGCTCATTCAACATTACCGTGACGAAAGGAGAAAAAGAATCGTTAACCATCGAAGCGGACGACGATGTCATGCAATACGTTCGCAGCGAAGTAAAACAAGGTATATTACGTTTGTATCTCGACAACAATCGAGGCAAAATCAAAAACGTTAAAACGTTAAAAGCTTCCATCGTAATGAAAAACTTGGATTTGGTGAGACTTTCGGGAGCATGCAAACTTGCAAGCGACGATTTGTTTGTCTCCGATAATTTTAACATTGATTGCAGCGGAGCATCGGGATTAAATTTAAACATCAAAACCAATGCCTTGGATGTTGACTTAAGCGGCGCATGTAATATCGGTTTGAAAGCGGATGTAGCCGATAACGCCAAGTTTGACGCTTCGGGTGCATCGAAAATGCAAGTCGAACTGACTGCCGCAACCGTTCGTTTTTCCGTCAGCGGGAGCAGCAAAATCGACTTAAAGGGATCAGCAACCAAATTCGATATCGGAACTTCGGGTGCCTCAACCATAAAAGCAGCCGACTTTATTGCAACTTCGGTAACGGTTAGATCATCGGGTGCAAGCAATATTTCGGTGCATGCCACGGAATCGTTAAATGTCAATTCCTCCGGAGCTTCCACGATCACGTATAAAGGATCGCCTTCCATCGAAATGAGCGGCAGCGGATCTTCGAAAATCAAAAAAATATAATCGGAATCTTCCCGCCAATATTTAACAAAAGAGGCCGCTTTGTGCGGCCTCTTTTGTTTTTACTCGATTTCAATCCATTTGACGATCTTATCACTGAACGGATCTTCGCGTGGAGATGCAAAATCTGCAATTTGCCCGTTTCGGTCGATCATGAATTTTTGAAAATTCCATTTGACTTCCGCATCAAACTTACCGTTCTCCGATTTTTTGGTCAACCATTGATAAATCGGCGCCATATTTTTACCGACAACATCAATCTTGCTCATCATGGGAAAAGTAACGTTATATTCCGAAGTACAAAAATTTTTAATTTCTTCGTCGGTACCCGGCTCCTGCCCCATGAAATTATTGGCGGGAAATCCGATAATCGTAAAATTGCGATCTTTATATTTGACGTACAATTGTTGCAACTTTTCGTATTGAGGCGTTAACCCGCATTTAGACGCCACGTTAACAATCAGAACCTTTTTCCCTTTCAGTGTCGACATGTCAAATTCCTTACCGTCAATGTCTTTTACCTTAAAATCATACAACGATTTGGTTTGTCCCGATACGACAACACTCATGATGCTTAATAATCCCATGAAAAATATTCGTTTTATTCCTTCCATAAACACTTACATCTTAACTATATTAAAACATCCGTTTTTTCGTAAAGTTCAATGATTGACCGGGATTAAAACGATTAAATGCTTGCGTCGGCCGTAAATTCATAACTGCCCGATCCGATTTCAAAAACGGCTTTTCCGTCATCGAATCGAACGAATTTGACATTTTTGGCCGCGGATGCATCTTGCCCCGACTCTTTTACGGATGAAGCATTACCGGTCGGCACATACAATGTCGCGGTACTGTTCGGCGGAACGGTAACTTTCCAATCGAACCGATCGTTTTCGGTTCTCCAATTGCTGACAATCGTTCCGTACATCGATTCAAAAGAAGCATTTACACGCGTAAGTCCCGAAACCGGCTCGGGTTTCATGATGATGTGTTTAAAACCCGGATTTTCGATATCGTAAGCGATTCCCGCCAACGTCCGATACATCCATGCACCCAGATAACCGACAAGGATGGTTTGGCTTTGTCCGTTCATGCCCGGCTCTTGAGTGTTGCAATCCCAACGTTCCCAGACGGAAGTTCCTCCTGTTTGAACCATGTATCCCCAACTCGGACGCGTAGTTTGCGTTAATATGGTATAGGCAACGTCGGTTCTTCCGATATTGGTCAACGATTGCATCAGCCATTTGGTACCCGGACAGCCCACGGTCAAATGTCCCGCATGCTCTTCCATAACGTTTTTCACAAAACGATCGGCAACCAATTGACGATATTGATCCGGGACGAGCCCGAATTCAAACGCAAGCGCATATCCCGCCTGTGTATTTCCTTTGTATTCGCCCGTTTCCGGATTAAAAAACGTATTGTTGAATGCTTCTTTCACTTTGGCGGCTTTTTCCCCGAAACGAACGGCCTCCTCGGGTTTGTTGAGGAAAAGCGCGGTACGCTCGACAACTTTCAAGTTGTAATAAAAGTACGCCGTGGAAAGCAGTTCCTTGGGGGTGGCTCCGAAAGGAGGCGTATACGTATCCATCGTGTAAGCATCCACCCAGTCGGAATATACGCCCTTGCGGTATATGTAATCTTTATCCGCAAGCGTTTCCAAATATTCCACCCATTTTTTCATCGTGGGGTAATTAACCGCTATCGACTGCCTGTCTCCGTACATATAATAATTCGACCACGGATTTGTCGTAATAACCGAAGGCCAACAAGGATCTCCCGTGTATGACCATGCCCAATACGATCCCGCATCCGCAATACAACCGTCCTCACGTTGATCGGCACGAGTTTCCGCAAGGAAATTATCGTAAAAAGCCGCCACATCATAGATATATCCTTCCGTTTCGGATGTCATCTCCGACACGCTCAGCCATGCTTGGCGTTCATCGCGATCCGGATCCATCGGCACGCCGCGTTCCTGCATGCGCACCGTACGAACAAGATTGGCGTATATTTTATTAACCAGTGTATCGGAACATTCGAATGAGCCTACTTTACGAAGATCGGAATGCACCACCAGCATCTCGACATCATTTTTTGTCATTTCTCCCGGCCATCCGCTGATTTCGGCGTACCGCATTCCCTGTCCTCTGAATCTCGGAGCCCATTCTTCGACTCCGACGCCTTTCAATGTATACATATCGGTCGATAACGCACTGCGATTGTTGGCCATATCGATATTTCCCTCGGAATCGAGATCAAATGTCGTACGTATGACTATTTGGGTACCTTCGGGACCTTTTACTTTGATTTTGCACATTCCGTACAGATTTTGCCCGAAATCGACTTTGTATTTTCCTTGGTCGATTTTTTGAACGGAAATCGGTTGAAGTTTTTCCACTACTCTCATCGGTTCCTGCATTTGGGCCGAAAGTTTTCCTTTCGGAGCTTCCACCGGTTGTACCGGTTGCCATGCCAAATCGTCAAATCCCGGTTTGTCCCAACCCGGCTGCTCCATTCTTGCATCGTATTCTTCCCCATCAAACTCGTTGTTCGCACGAATCGGTCCCATGTCCGTAATTTTCCATTGATCATCGCTCATGACCAATTCCTTAGATCCGTCGGAATAGATAATCTCCATTTGCATCAGCAACTTGGGGTAACCAAACGAGGGCGTGGGAGCGGGAATTCTGACGCGGGGAGCAAAAAAGCGACCATTGCCGAGCATCACGCCTACCGCATTCTTACCTTGTTGCAACCGATCGGTTACATCATACGCCACATACAACACTCTCCGATCGTAATTCGTATGCGTCGGATCCATAATACGATCGCCGACCTTACCGCCGTTGAGGTATAATTCCGAAAAGCCGAGCCCGGAAAGAAATACCGTTGCCCGTTTAACCGTTTTATCGATTTCGAATTCTCTTCGAACCATACGTCCCGAAAGTCTCCGGTGATCATCGGCGGGTTCCTTGTAATCAACATCAAGACCGATCCATTTTCCTTTCCAATCCTCCGGTTCCGTAAGCCCCATCTGCCAAAAAGCCGTTTCGCTCCAAGGAGAAACATTACCGCCGTTATCCCATACACGAACCTGCCAATAATAGTAACTCGACGATTTCAAAGGCTCACCCCGATAAGTAATGTACAGCGATTGTGCGGAAGAAACCTTCCCCGTTTGCCAAACGTATGCATCTTTCAAAGCGTCGGGAGTATCTTTCCAAACTTTTATTTCGTATGCGGTTTGTTCCATACCGCGATCTTTACCTTCAATTTGCCAACTTAAGCGGGGTTGCGTTACATCCATTCCCAACGGATTGGTCAAATATTCGACGGTTAAGTCGGTTACGCGTGTCTCGGATGTACATGCCGAAAATAAAAGCGGAAGAAAACATAAAACGGATAAGTACCTCATAATAAATTGTGTTTACGGAATAATAAAATCTTGTTTCTATATTGCAAAATTAGTATAAAATCAACAGGCTCGATATTTCCAACAAAAAACCCCTCATCGATAAGATGAAGGGTTCAAAGTTCGGCGGCGACCTACTCTCCCACAAAATTGCAGTACCATCGGCGCTGACGGGTTTAACTTCTCTGTTCGGAATGGGAAGAGGTGGAACCCCGTCG
>JAVBNP010000052.1:0-12476 GCA_031551455.1 Bacteroidales bacterium
AAACAGGCGACGCATATTATCTGCGACGGATTGATTGCCAAAGAAGATTTTCTCGAAAAGAACAAAGACAACGTGGCCAAATTGGTCAGCGCCATTCTTTATGCCAATTCCAAAATGAATGACGATCCCGCCACCGTGAAAGAAGCCGCCAAGTATTTCGCGAAAGCGTTCGGCACCGACGAGGATTTTTGCATCGAAGGCGTCAAGAATATTCGCTTTGCCACTTTGGGCGACGAACAGAATTTCTACGGTCTCGAATCGAGTTACACGGGAGTGAAAGGCGACGACCTGTACAGCAAAATGTCGCGTATATACGAATCGTTGAAATTGACCAAGAAACCGTTGGCATGGCGTCGGGTTTCGTATCCGGGGATCATCGAATTGGTTGAAAAAGGCGCAGTGAAAGGAAATCAAAAAGCGGAATCGGCCGCATCGTTCACCAAAGCCTCCAAAGAAATGGAAACCAAAGAGGCGATTTCCAACAAGAAAGTGACCATCAACTTCGGCGTGAACCAATCGGCGCTTTCGTCCGATGCCAAGATGACCATCGACCAAGAATTTGTTTCCATCGCCAAACAGTTCAGCGGAGCGCGCATTCGCGTGGAAGGAAATACCGACAATACGGGTAATTACGATTCAAACGTCGCCCTTTCGAAGCAACGTGCGCAGGCGGTGGTCGATTATTTAGTGAAGGAATACGGATTTGACCGGAACAGGTTCATCGTCACCGGCAACGGCCCGAAACATGCCGTAAGCGCCGGAGTCTCCGGTTCGAACGTTGCCTACAGAACCACCGATTTCCAATTGGTTACCGAATAAAACGAAAATTATCCTATTGGGTTTTAAAAACCCAATAGGATTTATTTGTATCCAAGACCTGACAGGTTTTGAAAACCTAATAGGTCAATCAATTTTTGCGAATCCATGAACGAACTTTTTAAACCGGGCGGAAGCGTCAGCAAAACCACGTCTACCGTCATTGCCGCCATCGGGTTGGTCATTTTGCTGGCTGTGTGGTATTTTTTGACGCTCACGGGCGAAATTATTCCGAACAAGATATTGCCTAATCCGGTCAATGTACTGAAATCGTACGGCGAACTTTTTTCGGAATACGACCTGTCAAGCAACGTTTGGTATTCCGTAAAACTGAATATATACGGCTACATCACGGCGATATTGGTCGCGTTGCCCGTTGGCTTTATCATCGGATTGTTTCCCATTGCCCGAAGTCTGTTCGGCCAATACATCGATGCCGTGCGCTTTCTGCCGTTAACGGCCATTACGGGAATTTTCATCGCATGGTTCGGCATCGGTTTCGACATGAAAGTATATTTTCTCTCGTTCGTAATCATCATTTATCTTTTGCAGATTATCGTTAAGCGTATAAACGAATTGCAAAATTCGTCGAACGACAAGGATTTTGTTTATCTGCAAACAATAAAAACTTTGGGAGCAACCAATTGGCAGACCTTCCGGCACGTATATTTTCCGTACGTGAGCGAGAAAATATCGGAGGATATTCGTGTGATTACGGCTATTTCGTGGACATACATTATCGTTGCTGAGCTTCTCAACAAAGAAGGCGGAATCGGCGCCATGATTTACACGCTGGGTCGCCAATCGCGCACCGCCGAGGTATTTGCATTGCTGTTTCTGATCATTTTGATCGGATTTTTGCAGGACAGGTTATTTAAATTTTTAGACAAACTGTTGTTCCCGTCGAAATACAACAAGGAAAGTTTCTTCGCGCATCTGCGATCATACGTTTTTAAGCAACATTAGAAAATCATGAGTTCGGAAAATACCAATTCGTCCGCAAGCATATTCAATCAGAAACCGGAAATACCGCCCGTACCGCCGTCGAACGAAAACGTTAAAACACCTGTTCGGCCCGATTCCGGCGGAAGTGGTATGCGCGAATGCGAAGAAGTGGATGTCATCAATTTGCATCATATCGACCAGATATACAAAACGAAAAAATCGGAGTTTGTTTTATTCAAGGATTTTAATCTTGATATTAAGGACTTTACGAACAACGGGCAATTTGTGGCCATACTTGGGCAATCGGGTTGCGGAAAATCCACCATTCTTCGTTATATCTCGGGATTGCAGAAACCGACAAGCGGAAAAGTCCTGATTTACGGCAAAGAAAAAACCGAAAAAGATACCATTCCAATGGTTTTTCAGCAATATTCATCGTTGCCGTGGAAGACCGTTCTCGACAACATTGCGCTTCCTTTGGAAATGAGAGGCGTTTCGAAAGAGGAACGCTACGCACGCGCACATCAAATGATCAAAACGGTGGGATTGGAGGGGCACGAAAACAAGTGGGCCAAATATCCCCTGCTTTCGGGCGGGCAGCTGCAACGTGTGGCCATTGCGCGGAACTTGATCGCTTCGCCGCAAATACTGCTGATGGACGAGCCGTTCGGCGCATTGGATATTGCCACCCGCGCCAACATGCAACAGACGTTGCTCGATATTTTCAACAGTGCAACGCTCGACCCGACGGTGGTTTTCGTGACGCACGACATTAATGAGGCGGTATTGCTGAGCAATCGCATTTACATTCTGACGGCGAACCCGGGCAAGGTACACAGCATTATCGATATCGACCTTCCCGACAAGCGAGATGTCTCATTGAAAAAAAGCGAACGATTGAGCGAGTATGTTAATTACATTGATCACATCATGAATACGATCAATCGGGCGGAATGAAAAGGGACGGGGAAAGGCTTAAATAAATAACATTAGCGCGGATACCAGCGTAAGGATATACACTGTCAAACGATAGTTTTTCTCGGATATTTTTTTGACGAAAACGATTCCCAACCATGCTCCGGCGGCAATGGCAGGCAATAACAGCAAGTTGAATTTCAAGCTTTCTACGGTGATATTATGCCACACGAAATATTGCAACGGTAACTTCAAGAAATTGACGATCATGAAGAACCAAGCTGCCGTACCGACGAATGATTCTTTGGGCAACCGTACCGATAAAAGAAAGACGGACATGATCGGCCCCGCCGCATTGCCGATCATGGTGGAAAAACCTCCCGCGATGCCGAACAACCCCGTAAACCACCACTCCGACGAAACAGCGGCATCTTTTCCGCGTCGTTCGTTCCAAAACATCACGAATAAACCGGCGAGAATGCAGATCCCGATCAGTATTTTAAATCCTTTATCGGGGACCAAACGATCGGTAAATATGGCGGCGGCAAACCCGACCAATGTCCAAGGCAATAAACGAATAATGTATTTGCGGTTGGCGCTGCGACGATAGTACGACACGGCAAACAGATCGGCGCAACAAAGCATGGGCAGCAGTATTCCCGTGGACGGTTTGGCTCCGAATATGACGGCAAGAACGGGAACAACGATCGTCCCCAATCCGGAAATTCCCGTTTTGGACATGCCGATGCATAATCCGCAAATGATAATAGCACACCACTGCCACGGTGAAAGTTGATAAGCGGTAAAAAGCTCCGGAGTATTCACGATATGATGCGGGAGATGATGCTTGTCAATAATCTTCCGTTTCTTCGTTTGTTTCGGACGAAACGGATAATCTCCGTTTCAACAACCGAATTTCGGTCTGCAATTCATCCACTCTTGTCAACAAATGTCTGATTACGTCGATTCCCGCTATATTGACAGACAAGTCGTAATGCAAACGGACATAGCGTTCCAAATCGGGTAATTGCGACGTAAGGATACGTTCCGATCCCTCGATGATTCGCAGATCGATCAATCCCTCTTCCGCCAACAGTCGGATAAACGACGGTTCGATATCGCATTTGACGCAATATTCGCTTACTATGATAAATTCGCTTTGCATGGTTGATCTTCTTTGCGTTAAGATTTTGATAATTCGGCGAACAACTCCTTCTGCTTGTTCGTCAATCCGGTGGGTACGACAACGGACAAAGTGACGATCAAATCGCCGAATCGTCCGTCTTCTTTGTAAACGGGAAATCCTTTTCCCTTCAATCGAACTTTCGTTCCGTTTTGCGTTTCGGCTTTCACCTTTACCTTTACTTGTCCGGTTAACGTATTCACCGTTAATTCGCCGCCCAAAACGGCGGTATACAAATCAATCGGCACGGAAGCATACAAATCGTCACCCATACGTTTAAATTCGTTGTCTTCGGCAACCCTGAACGTGATATACAAATCTCCGGCAGGTCCGCCGGAAATTCCCGGAGCGCCTTGTCCGGACAATTTAACCGTTTGTCCGTCCGCAATGCCTGCAGGAACGGCAATCCGGATTTTTTTGCCGTTTACGTCCAATGTCTGTTTGTGCGTATGCGCCGCATCTTGCAAGCTCAGATGCAGTTCCGCATTGTAGTCTTGTCCGCGAAACCCGCCGCTTCGTCCGGCTCGCTTTGCTCCGCGATTTCCGAAAAGCGATTCGAAAAAATCCGAAAATCCTTCCGCATCGCTTCCCTCGAATCCGGAAAAATCGCCTGTCGACCAAAAATCACCCCCGCCTCCGCTTCGTTGCGATTGTTGTTGTCGGCGAGCTTCTTCGAATTGGTCGGCATGTTTCCAATTTTCGCCGTATTGATCGTATTTTTTTCGTTTCTCGGGGTCGCTTAATACTTCGTTAGCTTCATTGAGTGCTTGAAATTTTTTGTGCGCTTCGGGATTGTTGGGATTTAAGTCGGGATGATGTTTCCGCGCCAACTTTCTGTATGCCTTTTTGATTTCTTCTTCCGAAGCATTTTTGTCGACTCCGAGTATTTGATAATAATCTATAAAAGCCATAATATGAACCGTATCGGTAATTTGATTGATTGCAGATACAAATATATTGATTTAACGTCATCGGAAAACAAATTGTTGCAAAGATTATTTCGGGCGAATGCTTTTATCCGGCAATGCAAAATGTTGCTCAAAGTCCGGAGGGTTTTGATACGATCGTTTTCCGTTTTTGTTATTTTTGTGTTTTAACCATTTGGTTGATTGTTAAATTCAATTGTTATTGCCATGAAATCACTGTTTGTTTTATTGATTACGGGTGTTTATGCGACGACGGGAGCCGATCTGTTTGCCCGCGGACCCGAAGATGTTTTCACCTATCGGGTCGGAACCATTGAAGTTGCTCTGCTTTCCGAAGGACAACAAACCGGAAAAAGCAATATTTTGATTGGCGCTACACCGGAAATGCTTCAACGGTATACCACCGACGGAACTTTCTCCAATGCAACCAATGCGTTTTTGATCCGTACGCCCGAAAAAACGATTTTGGCGGATACCGGTTACGGAAGAAATCTTTTCGACAACATGCAATCATTCGGCATAACGGCCAAACAAATCAATGCGGTGTTGATTACCCACATGCACGGCGATCATATCGGCGGCTTGTTACGCGACGGAAAAGTTGTTTTTCCCGATGCGGAAATTTATCTGCCAAAACCGGAATATGATTATTGGATGAGCGATGAAGCCATGAATCGGGTACCCGAAAACCGTCGCGGCGGATTTTCAAACGCACGTGCCGTTATTTCGGCATACAGAGACAAACTGCGTTTGTTTTTGCCGGAAGAATTAGGAACGACGGTCGTTCCGTTGCTTTCCGGAATCAGGGGCATTGCCGCTTACGGTCATACGCCCGGACATACGATGTATCTCGTGGAGTCGGGGAAAGACAAATTGTTGATTTGGGGCGACCTGACACATGCCATGGCTGTTCAAATGCCGTGCCCGCAAGTTGCGGTAACGTATGACGTTAATCCCGAACAAGCCGTTGTTTCACGCCAAAAAACGCTCGAATACGTTTCGAAAAACAAAATACCCGTTGCGGGAATGCATGTTCCCTATCCCGGAATGGGCAGCGTAACGAAAGGATCGGGTGAAGGATACGTTTTTACGCCGTTCGAGAAATAAACCACAAAAGTAAACTTGTTTCGAAAGAGGGATCAATCGCGACGGATCCCCAACTTTTTATACCATTCCCGATAATCTTTCAGTTTGAAAGGCGCTTTGCCCGCCAAATAATGATTGGTGAGTTTTTTGTCGCCGATCGTGTATTCGATCAACCACATGGATTGTTTATCGGTTTGAGGAATAACGCCGACGGTTGCTTTCCCGTTAACCGGAATGACGAATTTTCCCGTAAACAATATCTCTTTCGTGTCGATGTCCCTTACGGTTACCGTTCCTTTCTTTTCCGTGCGGGTGTCGTTCACCGCTACGATCGGATGATGTCCTTCTTTCGCGTCGCCGATCATTACGCAGGCGTCGTATTGTACTTGCTTGATGTAATAATACGCCAGCTTTTTACTGTTGTAGTAATCGGTAACGGCGTCCGATATGAGTGGCCATCCGTCGCGTAAATTCCACCACAAAATTCCGGTTCGATCGAATTTGCTCATGCGCCAGAATTCGACGAAAAACTTTTTTGCTTCGGCTTGCACTGTTTGGGACGCAAAAATGAACTCGTCGAGATCGGTCGGCACATCACCGAATAGCTCTTTAATTTGATTGATCATTAAACTGTTGCGGTTGATGGTTCGCATGGAGTATCGATGCTCGCGCGAGGCTTTTGTCTGCCATTGATCATTCCATTCGAACGTGCCTTTCTTCCACGGATAGACGAAATCTTTATCAAACATTTTTTCGAGGCTTTCCCTGTTGGGGCAACCGTGATAACCTATTTCGCTGACGAAATGCGCATTCACGTCCGTATAAAAAGACGCCTTATAATATCCGCGAGGTCCCCATAAATGCCGTTCGGGCAATGTCCGTTCATCGGCTCCGGCAGCGTAGTATGCGGGCGTGTAGTAAGGCGAGCTGGGCAGGTAAGGCCGAGTGGGGTCGAATTCGTAAATCACTTCGGGGATCACCCGTCGACTGATTCTTTCTTTGTTCGGATCGATATTCAAATCTTTCAATTGCCAATCGAGCGAAGCATCGTTTTCGTTATTTCCCGCCCACAGGGCAATACAGGGATGATTTCGCAATTTGAGAACAACCGATTCCGTTTCTTTTCTGACTTTTTCGGCAAATTCGTCGTTTTGCGGATAGATGGTGCAACCCATCGAAAAGTCCTGCCAAATCAGAATGCCGTTTTGATCGCAAATATTGTAAAACGCATGATCCTCGTATACGTTTCCGCCCCAGCAGCGAAGCATGTTACAGTTGATGTCAACGGCCATTTTCATCACTCCGTCCAACAACGAGGCGTCTCGGCTGTGCAAGGCGTCGATCGGCACCCAGTTGCTGCCTTTGACGAAAATTTTTTCTCCGTTGACTTTAAAGCAAAATTCACCCGGATTTTCCGGCGTGCTTATCTCCGTATAATCCAACGCAACGGTACGGATGCCGATATTTTTCTTGTCGGATGCCAAGACGGTTCCGTTATTATTCACCAAAGTCAATTCGGCTTCATATAATGCGGGATCGCCGTAACCGCGCGGCCACCAGAATTCCGTATTGTTCAGTGTGAACGCGTGCCGCATGGCATGCGTGTATAATAATTGCACGGCTTTGTAAACTTCTTTTCCGTTTCTTTTCAGCGTAATGACCGCGTTATGTTTATCGAGTTCCGCGAACGGTATTTTCAATTGATAATCCACGGTAATTCTTGCTTTTCCCGCATCGACGTCTACATTGGTCGTCATCCAAAATACATTGGTAAAACGGATGGGATCAACGATTTGCAATTCCACGTTTCTCCACAATCCGGCGCTTACGAGTCGCGGTAAAATATCCCAGCCGTACGAATGGGGCGCTTTACGAATATTTTCGGATTCGATGTTGGCGCCTGACTTAACGCCCAAAGGACTTAACAAATAATTTTGCGACTCGATGACGGCCGAACGTATGATGACTTGAAGTTCATTGTCCTTGCCTTTTTCGAGCAGATCGGTGATATCGTAAGCGTGTTCGATCAACATGTTTTCGGGCGAGCCTATTTTCTTCCCGTTCAACCACACGTCGGCCAAACAATCGATGCCCCCGAACCAAAGAAATACCTTTTGATCTTGTTTACGGTCGGGAGTGGCGAAACGACGTTCGTAGCACCATTGGTATGCCTCGTATTTGCGCATCTCCCATACATTGTTGCCGATCATGGGATTGTTGATCACCCCTGCCGCTGTTAAGTCCAATTCCACATTACCCGGAACTCGGGCCGGGATGGTCTCATATTTCACGTTTCTCATTGCTTCGGGCGAAGTAACGGGAATCTCGGGCTGCGGCCAAAACCGCAACGTCCATTCGCCGTTTAAACTGACGGTATTTCCGCAATGTGCGACAATCGAAATCGATAAAAATACCAAGACGGATACCGATGTTGAAAATATTCGATTCATTTTGTTGGATGTTTGAAGCGTTAACGTTTTAAACTCATTAAGATAAAAGCGACCTTTTCGCATCGAAAAGCTTATGGTGTAAAACTTGTACAAGGATCGACCACTTTATTGCTTATTCACAAAAGTAGTATTTTTAAACAAAAACACGTCCCGCAAGACGTGTTTTTGAAATATAAACGTAACGATTTCCGATCCTTTCGGAAATCATTGTCGTATCGGTTTATTCTTTTTCCGACAACGGTTGTAATCCGTCATTTTCGGTCATCACACAAATACGATTTTTACCGAGTTTTCGACAAATCTTCCGTTCCAATGTTTGATTGTCGCAAAGTTCTTTATCGATCACTAAAACAGTTCCTTCGGGGACGTACAGAACGGCGTCCAATGTTTGAAATTTCCATTTGTCGTTCGGTTCCACCGTAAAATGCGAGGGAAAAGTTAACAACGAATCGCGTATTTCGATGTTGTAGCCGATGTTTTCGGCATTCCGTAACGCATCCGATCGACTTCTGCCTTTTGATTCTTTCTCCATCCTCAATTCCGGTTGTTCGGTTTCGCTTTTGTGAACGCGCAAATGGGGTTTTCCGTAAAATATAGCGTTGGTTTCGTCGTAACGGACATGCGGAAAGTTTTTAACCATAAGTTCCGCTGTTTGTACGGTTTTGGCCGTGAGGTATAATGTTTTTGCGGGAGTAATTTGTTTCGTTTCGGAAAATCCGTTCTGCCAAGCATAATTTCGAGCTTCGGCAAAACCAACCGCAGCACTTGTAATGCAGGCAGCCAACCAAACAATAAATAATACGACATGTACCGGTTTGTTTCTCACTTTGAATCCCGTCATGAGCTTAATGCTCCAAAATAAACAGGCAACGACGAACAAGACGACAACAATGACGATGCAGACGGATAGGATGTTGTATGACAGGGGAGAAAGCATTTGATGCAATATTTCTTTGATGTATCTTAGTCCGTGGTAAAAATCGAGGCTCGGTATCAGAAAAAATCCGCCGGCAACAATACCCGTCACCATGCCTACAAAAAACAGCCATATTCCCGCGAGAATAACGATGATTCGTCCTGCAACACCGAGAACTTTACCGAGAATTTCGCCAACTTCATCCAGAAATTGTCGAAACGATCGGTTTAAAGACGGATCGGAAATACTTTCTTTAATATTCTTTTCGATGGTCTCGATGGTAACGGGTTCCCCGCGCATTTCGAGTTTTTGCGCCGTTGTTTTGGCCTTGGGTATGGCAGCCCAAAGAATGAAGTACAACAAGACAACGAACGATTTACCGGGGACAAATATCCCGAAAGCCGGGAAAAATAGCACAAACAGGAAAATCAAACGCACGATGACGGGACTGATTCCCAATCGGGCGGCGATTCCGGCACATACTCCTCCGAGAAAACGGTGATCGGGATCCCGATACAAGCGTTTGGGAGCGGATTTTACGGGTTGTTTCGGCGGAGCTTCCGAACGATCGGATTTCCACTCCGGTTCCGTATCCGTTCCCGCAATATCTTCGGGTGTTCCAAGCGTTTCGATTATTGAGGCAACATCCGTTTCGGATACCACTTGTCCGACACCGCTTTCGCGTTCCGCAAACAATTCGGCAATGCGCGCTTCGATGTCGGCAATGATTTCGGCGCCTCCCTGTTCGTTTTTGAAATATCCGGTCAATGCGTTGAGGTATGCGCTCAACTTGCCGTAGGCATCATCGTCGACGTTAAACACCACGCCGTTGATATTAATGGCTTCTACACGTTTCATGTTCTGTAAAAATCAATTGGTTTGATGTTTTTTGTTACGAAGTTTTTCCACCGAGTCGACCAGTTCTTGCCACGACATGTCCAAATCGGACAGAAACCGGGTCCCGTTCTCGGTAATGGAATAATATTTACGCGGCGGTCCCTGCGTGGATTCCTCCCAGCGATAGGACAACAGCCCGGCATTTTTCTGCCGCATGAGCAGCGGATACAACGTCCCTTCCACGACAATCATGTGCGCTTCTTTCAGTCGGCCGATGATGTCGGAGGCATAAGCATCGCCCTCGGACAACACGGAAAGGATGCAATATTCCAGCACGCCTTTCCGCATTTGGGCTTTGACATTTTCGACGCTCATGATTGCGGATTTAACAACTTGGGCATTTTGGGAATGATGATCCAAAGGATAAGATACAGCCAGAAACCCATGCTGCCGAAGAAGAACGCGAGTACAAAAATGACCCGCATAATGACGGGATCGATTTCAAAATAATCGCCCAACCCGTTACATACACCCGCAATGACTTTTCCGTCCATTCGACGATACAATTTTTTCGTCGGTTTGGAAGTGAACGTTTGGCTATCGGTCGGCGCCGAAAAACCGAGACGGTAAAGCACATCAGCCACATCGGGATACGTAATCACCGGTTTGTTTTCGGCAAGCTTTTGCTCCAACAAGTCGGCAATTTGCCGTTCCAAATCGGTTTTATCCGACCGTTTGCCCAACACATTATTTAGGTATGCATATGCATCCTCTTCTATTTGAAATATCTTGTCGCCAAGATGTGCCGATACGATTTTTTTCATGACACAACAAAATTAAATAATGGTTTAACTTAATTTTAAAATACGATGCAAAGATATAAAATAATTTTAGTACCATGTATAACAAAGTACTAATTTTTTGAAAATATTTTTCATTTAATTATAATGCACTCATTGACACAAATATAAATTTGTTGTTTTTGTATTTTTTTCGAAACGGTATCGAAAAATGTATATCAAGCAAGAAACCTTTCGGATAACCAACAGGAAATCCGTTAAATTTGCTTTTCGAAATTTTTCGACAAATGAAACTGAAATACGATACTCCGCATGATTTGGACGCTCCCGAATCGACGCTTTTCGCTCGGGAGATCATTCTCAAAAAGCGGTTTCTCAAACGACTGTATACCGAATGGTACGGTTGGTTCATCCGCGAAGCGAGAACCTGCGGCAAGGGATTATATTTGGAAATCGGCTCGGGCGGCGGATTTCTCAAAGACGTATTTCCGGAAGTGATTACTTCCGACATATTGAACTTGCCGGCCATTGATATGGTTTGCAATGCCGAACGACTTCCGTTTGATGACGAGTCGCTCGCCTGTATTATGATGTTGAATGTTTTTCATCATATTCCGCGGCCGTATCTGTTTCTCGAAGAAGCACAGCGATGCCTTGTCCCCGGAGGGAAAATACTGATGATCGAACCGGCGGCAAGCCTTGCGGGACGACTTATATACGAACATTTTCATCACGAACCGTTTGATCCGAAAGCCAGACGGGAAATCGAACCGGGAAACCCGTTGAGTAATTCCAATCAAGCGTTGCCGTATATTTATTTTGAGCGCGATCGGGAACTTTTCGGCGAGCAATTTCCCCGATTAAGAATCAATGCCGTACGTTATCACACTCCCTTTCTCTATCTCGTGAGCGGCGGTTTGTCGCGTAAATCGATGTTGCCTTACGGGTTGTACGGCGCGGTAAAGTTTGCCGAGCGACTTGTTTCGCCGTTGAATCGGCAGTTGGGATTATTTTGTTCCATCGAAACAGAGAAAATATAATGCAAGTAACCATTTTACCATTAATCGGTTTTTAAAGACGGATTTTCATCCGGGAATTATCCGTACCTTTGCGGGTTTCTTTGTTAAGCCTCATGCAAATCGGACATCAAAAATCGAACCCGACCGACGAAATCGCCAATACCGTTGAAGTTTACGGCGCACGCGAACATAATCTCAAAAACATCGATGTCGTTATTCCTCGCGACCGACTTACCGTGATTACGGGACTGAGTGGCAGCGGTAAATCATCGTTGGCGTTTGATACCATCTATGCCGAAGGGCAACGCCGTTACATTGAAACATTGTCGGCTTATGCACGGCAATTCATCGGCAATATGGAACGTCCGGATGTCGATAAAATTACCGGTCTCAGCCCCGTAATCGCCATCGAACAAAAAACCGTCAGCCGTAACCCGCGAAGCACCGTAGGCACCATCACCGAGATATACGATTTTTTGCGCTTGCTCTACGCCCGCGCCGCTGATGCTTATTCGATGAATACCGGCGAGCGAATGGTGAAATATACCGACGATCAAATCATCGATTTAATCATGGAGCGTTT
>JAVBNP010000204.1:0-10038 GCA_031551455.1 Bacteroidales bacterium
TGGTACCATTGCAGCCAACATTCGCGAAACGGGTTGGTGGTTTGCGGCCATCATCGGAATTTGGTTGGTGGTATATTTGCTCAATGCCGAATCGTGGCAAATAATCCTTCGCGACAAACAATCGCCCGAAGTATCGTTTTGGAATGTTTTGAAACCGACTATCAGCGGATATGCCATAAATTACATCACTCCGGTAGTGGCGCTCGGCGGAGAACCGTATCGAATTCTGGAAATGCGACAACACGTCGGCGGGCGAAAAGCGGCATCATCGGTAGTGCTTTACAGCATGATGCACATCATGTCGCATTTTTTATTCTGGTTTACCGCGGCAATCTTGATGATTATTTATCTGAAATCGTCCACCGTGATTATTGTTACGGCAATTGTTACGGCCGTTTTGTGCGCTATCGCCATGGCGTTCTTTTTCAAGGCATACCGCAAAGGATTGCTGATGAAAAGCCTTCGCATTGCGGCCAAAATACCTTACGTCGGAAAATCGGTACGACGCATCGATGAGGCCCGACTCGAAAAAATAGCGGAAACCGATAAGCAAATAGCACATCTGTATACCTGTCGCAGAGGCGACTTTTACAAATCGCTGTTTGTCGAATACGCTTCCCGCATCGTATCTTGCCTCGAAGTATATTTTGTCGTATTGGCGCTCGGGCTCGATCTGAACTTTATTGATGCTGTCATTGTTATCGCCGTATCGTCGCTCATCGCCAACATCATGTTTTTTGCACCGCTGCAATTGGGTACCCGCGAAGGCGGATTCTTATTGGCATTCCAAGGTATGGCTTTGTCATCGGGGCTGGGTGTATATGTCAGCTTGGTTACCCGCATTCGCGAAACTTTTTGGATCTTGGTGGGACTATTGCTGATGCACGGCGCTCCCCGAAAAATGGAAAATCAAGAATGAAAAATATCTCGAACATACATGGGATCCTTTTGGATTACGGAGGAACCGTCGATACCGACGGCATACACTGGGCGGAAGTGCTCTGGGAAGAATATGTCCGCGCCGGCGTACCGACGAAAAAATCGGATTTTCGCGAAGCATATCGTCACGGTGAACGCACATTGGCGCTCAATCCCATTATCCTACCGACACACACGTTTCGTGATGTATTGACGGCAAAAATAGAGATACAGTTGAAATTTCTTGCGGAATCGGGAAAATTGCCGGCGGCGTTCGACATTCCGAACGGTATCGAAAACATTGCGAACGCCTGTTATCGCAGAGTACGTCATACAACAAAAGCGGCCGTTCCCACGTTAAAAGCGTTGTCGCAAAAATATCCGATCATATTGGTTTCCAATTTTTATGGCAATATTAAAACCGTGCTTCAAGATTTGGATATCGATGCGTATTTCGATAACATCGTCGAATCGGCTTCAGCGGGGGTACGAAAACCGGATCCCGCCATTTTTGAGCTCGGTGTACGTTTATTACGTTGTAAACCTCACCATACAATTGCGGTAGGCGATTCTTACACCAAGGATATCATTCCCGCCAAGCAAACGGGTTGCCGAACCGTATGGCTGAAAGGTGCGGAATGGGAAGAAACAACCGAAGTACCGGACAAAGCCGATTATATTATCAAGAGTTTCAAAGAACTCGAAACAATTTGTTGAAAATCGTCAAATTTATGAATAAACTTAACCTTTTGTTGTTGGGACCCGTAACCAAAGATACCATACGGAAAAACGGCGCCGTTTACAACAATATCGGCGGAGCGACTTATTATCAATCCGCCGCTTCGACATGTCTTGGAGCAAACGTTACGGCCGTTGTTACGCTGGCCCCCGACGACGATCGATTATTGTCCGGTTTTCGACCCGATGTCACCGTCGTTCCCGTTTGGACCGATCGAACCATGGTATTCGAAAACAATTATCCGGACGAAAACAATCCGAATCTTCGCACGCAACGTGCGCTTATTCCCGAAAACCCGATTTTGCCGGAGCATTTGCGCAATGTGAATATTGCCGCGTTTGATGCCGTATATCTTCTTCCGCTTTGTCCTTTCGACATTCCTTTGACTACGGCGCAGTATGTCGCTTCGTTCGGCAAGCCCGTTTTCGTGGGAGCACAAGGTTATCTTCGCCATTTGGATGAGGAAAAGGTGATGTTACGGCCGTGGTCGGATTTTTCGCGATTTGCTCCTTATATTGATATGTTGTTTGCCGATGATACCGAAGCGCAATATATATCGGACATTCGATCGGAGGGCCTGTCGGGCGACGCAAAACGAATCGCTTCGTTCAACGTCGAAACGGTGATCACGCGCGGCGACAAAGGTGCCGTGGTTGTTTCGGGACACAAGGAATACACCGTTCCCGCTTTTGCTCCCGACGTCATCGTTGATCCCACCGGATTGGGTGATACGTATATGGCGGCTTATACGCTGCAACGATTGCGCGGTTGCGGTCCGAATGACGCCGGCGAATTTGCCGCCGTTGCCGCCACCATGAAATTGGAATACAAAGGCGCCTTTCGCGGAAGTTTTGAAGAATTGGAAGAACGAATGAAATACGCGCAGGCGATCTGATTATCTCGAGCGTCGACCGAATCGTATTCGGGCCAATTTCATAAAATCGACTTTTAACGGAGTCGAAAAATTACAAAAACGAAAATTAATTATTTATTTATGAATCAATTCGGATTTATAGACTGGATCATTTTTATCATATATGCCGTCGTGGTGGTCGGCATCGGGCTGTGGATTTCGCGTACCAAAAAAGGTGAACAAAAAACCGCTTCCGATTACTTCTTGGCAGGCAGGGGGCTTACTTGGTGGGCGGTTGGTGCATCGCTGATTGCGGCTAATATTTCGGCCGAACATTTCATCGCCCAGTCGGGATCAGGCTATGCGGTAGGTTTGGCCGTAGCCTGTTACGAATGGATCGCCGCCGCGGTGTTAATCATCGTTGCCAAGTATTTCCTCCCGGTATTTTTAAAAACCGGCATTTATACCATGCCGCAATTCCTTAATCAACGTTACGATAAGCGCGTAAGCACGAGTTTGTCCGTATTTTGGATCATGATGTATGTATTCGTGAACCTCACATCGGTAAGCTATCTCGGGGCATTGGCGCTCGAAAAAGTATTGGGTATCCCGTTGTTGTACGGAATTATCGGATTGTCATTGTTTTCGGCGCTTTATTCGCTTTACGGCGGGTTAAAAGCCGTGGCATGGACCGATGTCATACAGGTTGTTTTTCTCATCGGCGGCGGATTAGCAACCACGTATTTTGCATTGGATGCCGTGAGCGGAGGAGAAGGTCCTTTTACGGGACTTGCCCGGTTGGTACGTGAAGCCCCGGAACGTTTCAACATGATCATCGAAAAAGGTACACTCATGGTTCCCGACGGAACCGAAGGTTCCGTGAAAGACGCTTTTCTCGATTTGCCCGGCGTGGCGGTCGTTCTCGGTTCCATGTGGCTGACCAACATTTGTTTCTGGGGATTTAATCAATACATTATCCAACGCGGATTAGCCGCCAAAAACGTGAAAGAAGCACAATACGGTTTAGCGTTTGCCGGATTCCTCAAATTGTTGGTACCGTTGTTGGTGATTATCCCGGGCATTGCTGCATACGTGATGCGTGCCGATATAGGTAAATCGGACGAAGCATATCCGTGGTTGCTCAACAACGTAGTTCCTCCGGGAGTTACGGGATTGGCATTCGCAGCACTCGTGGCGGCGGTGGTATCATCATTGAGTTCCATCATCAACAGCGCGTCCACCATTTTCACGATGGATATCTATAAAACCTACATCAAACCGAACGCTACCGAAAAAGATATGGTGCGTACGGGACGTATCGTGGCTTTTGTCGTTTTGCTCATTGCCACACTCATCGCACCGAAATTTGCGTCGTTTGATCAAGTGTATCCGTTGATTCAAGAATACACCGGATTTATTTATCCCGGCGTATTTCTTATTTTCTTTCTCGGGATGTTTTGGAAAAAAGCATCGGCCAACGCCGCACTGTGGACGGCAATTCTTACGCTTCCGGTCGCTTTCGTACTCAAGGTATTTGTTCCCGATATGCCCTTCATTCTTCGTATAGGTTATGTTTTTATCATTCTGTCGATCGTATTTGTCGGCTTAAGCCTTGCGGATAAAAAACATTCGGTATCCGCCGTCGCCGAATCGCGACCTTCAACCATACGCGCGGCTTGGATGATCATCGGCAGCGCGGCAGCGGTCGGTATTGCGTCAATCTTTTTTATCGGTCTTTTTCCGGGATTTGCCGTCGATTCGATTTACGTATTGGTTACGGGATTCATTTTGCTCGGTGTTGTGATGTTGACAAACAACGGAACAAATCGAACAAACAACAAGGCATTGGTGATCGAACGCGGTCTTTTCAAAACCTCCATCCCATTCAATATTTGCGCGACGTTGATTTGCGGGATCGTGGCGCTGTTGTATTTCGTGTTCTGGTAAAAACATTCCGTTCAAAATAAGCGTTCTCTCAAGAATAACCTTCGAAATCGGCAATCGTCCGGTTGTTTTTCGTCGATACGTGCTCAAGCACAAACCGGAAGCGAATAATCCGGATATGTCGGAAGATTACTATCTTTGCGAGAATTATCATGCCGCGATGCGTCGATCGAAAACTCGTGCGACGCATTTCGATTTATCACGCAAAACAAATGTTATCTGTCAATAATTTACATGCCTCCGTTCAAGGCAACAAAATATTAAAAGGAGTAAATCTCGAAGTGAACGCCGGAGAGATGCACGCCATCATGGGCCCCAACGGCGCCGGAAAAAGCACGTTGGCTTCCGTTTTGACGGGGAGAGCCGGATACGAGGTTACCGAAGGAACGGTTCTTTTTAAGGGCGCCGATTTATTGGATATGGCGATTGAAGATCGCGCCCGAAGCGGTTTATTTCTGAGTTTTCAATATCCGGTGGAAATTCCCGGAGTCAGCATGGCAAATTTCATGAAACTGGCGGTAAACGAACAACGCAAATACAAAGGATTATCGCCTTTATCCGCATCCGAGTTTTTGAAACGCATGCGCGAAAAAGCGGAATTGGTCGGTCTCGACTCGTCACTCATCGGGCGGGCGGTAAACGAAGGATTTTCGGGCGGAGAAAAAAAACGTAACGAGATATTTCAAATGGCGATGCTCGAACCGGATTTGGCCATTCTCGACGAAACCGACAGTGGTCTCGATATCGACGCTTTGCGAATCGTTGCCGGCGGAGTAAACGCGCTCAAAAAGCCGGACAACGCAACCATCGTTATTACGCATTATCAACGTTTGCTCGACTACATCGTCCCGGATTTTGTACATGTGCTGGTGGACGGACGCATTGTAAAAACGGGCGGAAAAGAATTGGCGCTCGAACTCGAAGAAAAAGGCTACGAATGGCTGATTGATTGATCATCGACGAATCATCGATTTCGCGACAAATAAAAGGTCATCATACTTTTACCTTTTACCTCAACCAAATGAATTCCTTGCAATATTATATAGATCTGTATCGGAAAAATCGTCTTCGGGATTTGCCCGAATCCGTGTACGATATGAAAGACCGAGCAATGGAAATATTGACGGATAAATCGTTTCCTTCGGAAAAAGACGAAAATTATCTCTATACTCCGATTGCTCCCGTTTTCGATCGGCAATTATCCGTATTCCGACCTTCGTTGGAAAATTTCTCTCCCGATCTTGTCACGAAAATACTTCGGAGCGATATTCCGGAAATCGATTCGTATTCCATCTTTGTCACCAACGGATATCACTTGAATAACGAACCGATTCACGAATTGCCCGGAAGGATCGTATTGGGAAGTTTCATAAACATGATCAAGCATTTCGGTTCCGTTTACCGTGATTTTTTTTCGAATTATCAACTTTCGGACGATGTATTGGTCAATTTAAACACCATGTTGAGCGGTGACGGTTTTTTCCTGTTCGTCCCCGCCGGAGCAACTCCCGCCAAACCGATACAAATCATCAATTTGTTCGACGGACCCGATAATATATTGATACAACCGCGAAATCTGATCGTGATGGAGGAGGGTAGTTCGGCCGATATCATGGTTTGCGATTACACATTGTCCGATCATTCCTTTGTTTGCAACGATGTTACCGAAATTGCACTGAAAAAAAATGCCTCATTAAATCTGGTCCGGATGCAAAAAGTGAATGGGGCAACCGATTTGATGACGCACACTGTTGTGCAACAAGCGGAATCTTCGCAAATGAAAACGCATTATTTGTCGATAAGCGGAGCTTCCGTACGAAACAATTTGTCGGTAATGTTGAACGGCAAAAATGCCGACCATACGGCGAAAGGATTATCGTTTACACAACAAACGGAACATGTCGACAATCATGTGCAAATAACGCATGCTTCTCCCGATTGTCGAAGCAATCAATTGTTCAAACACATTCTTTCGGATACTTCCACCGGCGCGTTTACCGGTCGAATCATCGTTGCCGAAGGCGCTCAAAAAACATCGGCTTATCAACGAAGCGGCAATATTCTGCTTCAACCCGAAGCAAAGATGAATATTCGTCCGCAATTGGAAATATATGCCGACGATGTGAAATGCAGCCACGGAGCAACCGTCGGACAATTGGATGCCGAAGCGTTGTTTTATCTTCGTTCGCGCGGAATCGGAGAAGTTGAAGCGAAAAAATTATTGCTCCGCGCCTTTGCCGAAGAAGTTCTCACCGATATCTCCAACGAATCGGTTAAAGCCGAAATTATCCGCTTGGCGGATCGAAAAACGGAAGAAGGATTTTGATTGGATGTGCTTAAATTCATACGACTTATCCGTAGCTTAAAAAAAAGCTATATATTTGCGCTCTGTTTAAAAAAAAATCATACATTATAAAAAAAGATACAAATGCGTAATAAAGGAATTATCAGGGCATTTGCCATAGCCATGGCATTAGTGTGCTTGTATCAACTATTGTTTACGTGGAAAACGTGGACCGTCGAGAAAGAAGCCAAGCGATATTCAAACGGAGATTATACTAAAGAAAATGTGTACTTGGACTCGATATCGAATACGGTGGTATATAATTTCCTCGGATTACGTAAATATACCTACAAAGAATGTAAGGAACGGGAAATCAACCTGGGTCTTGACCTTAAAGGCGGGATGAACGTGATTTTGGAAGTATCGGTGGCCGACGTACTTAAAGCGTTGTCCGGTTACAGCACCGATCCCTTGTTTCAACAGGCGCTCGTGAAAGCATCGCAGATGCAACAAACCGGGCAAGATGATTTCATTACGCTTTTCGGCAGAGCTTTCAAAGAACTTGATCCGAATGCTCAATTAGCTTCCATCTTCCGCACTCCGGAATTGAGCGGAAAAATAAACGTCAACTCTTCCAACGATGATGTTTTGCGCGTTCTTCGCCAAGAATCGAACGGAGCCATCGATAATGCATTTAATATCATTCGTACCAGAATTGACCGTTTCGGTGTTGTTCAACCCAATATTCAGCAATTGGAAACCAAAGGTCGTATTTTGGTGGAATTGCCCGGCGTGAAAGAACCCGAACGCGTGCGTAAGTTATTGCAGGGATCGGCTAATTTGGAATTTTGGGAAACCTATGAAAATTCAGAAATATATCCCTCTCTTTTACAGGCAAACGAAAAAATAAAAGAACTCGAAAACGCCAAGTCTTCAACATCCGAGGAATCGAGCACGACAACACAAACGGAACAATCCGCTTCGCAAGATTCCACATCGCAAGGTAATGATTTGCTCAAACGATTGGCTCAAGATACTCCCGCTACCAGCGACAGCACTAAGGCGCAAGCGGATGTGATGAAAGATTTTCCTTTGTTTGCGGTACTTTCTCCGCAGGCTTCCCAAAATCAACTTTTCCCCGGTCCGGTTATCGGGATGACGGCGGTAAAAGATACCGGAAAGGTAAATCGTTACTTGGCAATGCCGCAAATTCGCGAATTGTTCCCGAAAAACGTACGTTTCATTTGGGGTGTGAAACCGTGGAAAAATCCCGAAACGAACAAAGAAACCGATCGATTCGAATTATATGCCATCAAAGAAACGGGTCGTGACGGACGTCCTCCGCTCGACGGTGATGTAATTACCACCGCAAGCGCCGATTTCAGCCAACGCGGCGGATCAAGTGCGCAAGTATCTATGTCGATGAATCGTGAAGGCGCTCAAACATGGGCACGCATGACCAAAGAAAACATTGATCGTTGTATTGCCATCGTTCTCGACAATAACGTATATTCGGCTCCTCGGGTACAAAACGAAATTACCGGCGGTAATTCGCAAATTACCGGAAATTTTACCATCAATGAGGCAACCGACTTGGCCAATATTTTGAAATCCGGTAAACTGCCCGCCAAAGCCCGTATCGTTCAAGACGAGGTTGTGGGTCCGACGTTGGGTAAAGAATCCATTCGCGCCGGTTTCATCTCGTTCGTCATGGCATTGATCGTGGTGATGATTTATTTGGCCTTCTATTACAACAGTGCCGGGTTGGTCGCCGACGCTGCTTTGTTTGTGAACATGTTCTTCTTGATGGGGGTTTTGGCCTCGTTGGGAGCGGTATTGACCTTACCGGGTATTGCCGGTATCGTATTAACGTTGGGAATGGCCGATGACGCCAATATTATCATATTTGAGCGGATCCGAGAGGAACTTCGAGCGGGAAAGGGGATACGACTTGCCGTATCCGACGGGTATAAACATGCTTATTCCGCCATTATCGACGGTAATGTCACCACTTTTCTTACGGGTGTCGTACTGTTCTTTTTCGGAACGGGTCCCATTCAAGGTTTTGCCACTACATTGGTACTCGGTATCCTTACCTCTTTATTTTGTTCCATTTTTATCAGCCGCTTAATTTTCGAATGGTTGTTGGATCGAAACAAAACGATTAAATTCTCGGTACCGGTTACCGCCAATATCTTTGTCAACGCAAAATACGATTTTATCGGCGTTCGCAAAAAATTCTACGTTATTTCCTGTTCCGTGATTTTAATCGGATTGGTATCCGTTATTTTTCAAGGATTTAATTACGGTATCGATTTCACGGGCGGACGCACATATACCGTTCGTTTCGATCAATCGGTGAATACGGTTGAATTGCAATCGGCGTTACGTACCGCTTTTGACAATAACACTCCGGAAATAAAGACGTTCGGCTCAGACAATCAAGTAAAAATTACCACCGATTACTTGATGGAAGAAGACCAAGATCATGATGTTGTTCAAAATGTGGACAGTATTGTGGAATCCAGATTATATGTCGGATCCCAATCGTTACTGAAACCGGGCACAAGCATGGAACAATTCCGGTCCGATAACTTGATGAACTCGCAAAAAGTGGGTGCCAGCATCGCCGATGATATCAAACGGAATGCCGTCATAGCGGTTATTCTCTCTCTGTTGGTTATTTTCTTGTACATTTTCATCCGATTCAGAAATTGGCAATTCGGTTTGGCGGCGGTTATTTCGCTTTTCCACGATGCCGTCATCATGATCGGATTATATTCGCTGTTGTACAAGATATTGCCGTTTTCCATGGAAATCGACCAGCATTTCATCGCGGCCATCTTGACCGTTATCGGTTATTCCATCAACGACTCCGTGATCATTTTCGACCGTATTCGCGAATACACCGGATTATATCCGAAACGTCCGATGAGAGAATTGTACAATTCGGCCATCAACAGCACGTTGGGTCGTACGATGAATACTTCGTTATCCACCATGTTTGTATTATTGATCATCTTTGTTTTCGGCGGTGAAATGATCCGCGGGTTCGCATTTGCGTTGCTCGTCGGTATCGGCGTTGGTACTTATTCGTCCGTATTCAACGCGGCGCCGATTGTTTTCGACTTAATCAATCTCAAGAAAAGAAGAGCCGAAAAGAAAAAATAAAACCCGAAAAATCACAAAAAACCGGAACGTTGTTCCGGTTTTTTTATTGCCTTTCCGAAACTAGGACGTGTTAACACTATTTTATATAATATATAATTAAAGCATACATAACAAATGCGATATACATTA
>JAVBNP010000189.1:0-32242 GCA_031551455.1 Bacteroidales bacterium
TTCAATATTTCACCTGCGGTAAGATTTCCGTTAAATCCCTGTCGACCGGTGATGCAAAACACGCAACCCATACGACATCCCGCTTGTGACGACATGCATAAGGTGGCGCGATCGCGTTCGGGAATGTATGCCGCCTCCACGCATTTATTGCCCGTTGCGGCAAACAAATACTTTTTGGTGCCGTCCGCGGAAGTTTGCACCGCAAGCGGTTCGCTTCGGCCGACGTCGTATTTTTCGGACAACAACGTGCGCGTTTTGGCCGACAAGTTGGTCATTCCGTCAATCGACAAAATGTTTTTTTTGTACAACCAATCGGCTATTTGCCGTGCCGAAAAAGCAGGCAAGGATAATTCTTTAACAATTTGCGAGAGTTCCGACAAGGTTTTTCCGAACAAAGAAGAACGCACTCCTCCCGATTTCTTTTCCGGGGACGAAGAAGCGGCATCATGATCGGACGATTTTTCGAAATCGGATGATGGTGAATTCAATGATGTAATTTTGAAAGCGAAAATTCGGTGCAAATATAATTCAAATTCGCAAGGAAGGGCGCATTCTATCGAACGGAATGAATTACAGATACTACCGCATTTTTGCAAACGGGTTTGGATGGTTCGATTTACGAAAAAGTTGTTTATTTTTGATGCATCATTATTTTGTAATCATCATCAAATTATTACGAACCAATGGCGAGATTTAACTTTCGGGAAAACCAAACGCGAAGCCTTTGCTTCGGACAACGACAAGTGTACAAACGATAAACGTTTTGTTGGTCAAACTTTGTGATCATGAATAGAAATATTGTAATTGCGGAATGAGAAAAATAATTTTGATATGGTGTTTGTTATGCGGAGCAATGCAAATGCAGGCGCAAAATGCGCAAGAAACTTTGAAACAAGGGGAGGAGCTTTATAAGCAGGAGAAATATCGGGAAGCCTTTACTTTTCTGGAAAACAATAAACATTATTTTGTCGAAGGCCAACCGGATTATGCGAAGTTGTCGAGAATCACGGGAAAAATTTACGAAGCCGAGAAAGACTACACCAAGGCAGAAACCTGCTATTTGGAGGCCAAGGTGATCTTTGAGAAAACGTTGGGTAAAGAGCATTATTTGTATGATGTTTCTCTGGTTGACTTGGGATTTTTATATGAATCCATGAAAAAATACCCCGAAGCCGAAGAGTATTATTTGGAGGTAAAAATAATTCGTGAGAAAAAATTAGGCGAAAGACCCATAAACTATATCGTTTATGCAGTCGCTTTAAAATCTTTAGGCAGATTATACCATGTAATGGGCGATTCCGAAAAAGCAAAACAATACCAATCGGAGGCCGCCGTCGCCGAGGAACATTACAAAACGATAACACAACAATCTTCCGGCGAAAAAAATGATCCCGGCCGAATTTTGCAACAAGCAAAGGAGTTGTACGACCGGGGAAAATACCTTGATTGCTTGCTTTTGATGGAAGAAAACAAAAGTATGATCGAAACCGCCGGAGGGAAAGAATATTCGGAAGCGTTGAGTATGATGGGATATATGTATACCCGAACGGGAAATTTCGCGGAAGCCGAAAAGTGTCTGTCGGCGGCGAAATTCGAAGAGGAAAAAACGGGCAAAGAGTCGGAGACCCTTATTGCCGTTTTAAATCGATTGGGAAATCTGTATATCGAGACGGCAAAATTCGAAGATGCAAAGAAAATTTTGGCCGACACCAAAAAAAGACAAGAAACAAGTCGTCGGACAAAAACGCCGAATTATGCGGCCACGTTGGAATATCTGGGATTGTTGCATAATGTTTCGGAAAATCACAAAGAAGCCGAAAAATATTACCGGCAAGCAAAAGCGCTTCGTAAAGAAATCTCGGGAAAAGATCATCCCGATTACGCAACCGTATTGGATCGCATGGGCGCCATGTATCATAATGCGGGAAATTTTTCCGAAGCCGGGGAATATTATGTCGAAGCGATGGATGTCAGAGAAAAGACGATCGGAGATAAACATCCCGACTATGCAAATTCGTTGAGTAATCTGGGCGTGTTATTGCTTTATGCGGGACAGCCAAAACGGGATTTTTTGATCTATGCCAACATGTTGCGGGAAAAAACTGTGGGAAAGGATAGCCCCGAATACACGGCGACCTTGCTTTATATCGGTTATTCATACTATCTTGAAGGTAACTATCGGGAAGCCGAAGACTATTATTTGGCCGTAATGTCCGTCGAAAAAAGGACATTGGGCGTCGAACATCCGAACTATGTGACCAATCTGGAGTATTTGGGCGGACTGTACAAAAAAACGGGTAACTATCGGGAAGCCGAAAAATGTTTGAAAGAAACGTTAAAAGTCAGGGAACGTACCTTGGGAAAAAACCACGACGATTATTCCAACACATTAAGCAGTTTGGGCGATGTCTATTTCCGTTTGGGCGGATACGATAAAGCGTTGGAATTTTATTTCGAGGCGGAAAGTATAAGAGAAAAAAACAACACCCAAAATCATCCGAATTATGCCTCCATATTAAATAACATAGGGCAAGTTATGTATGTATGCGGAAAATATACCGATGCCGAAGAGTTTTGGCTGTTGACAATGTCGTACATCGAATCATCGCTCGGAAAAAAACATGCCGATTATGCCGCTTGTCTGGGTAATTTGGGGGCTTTGTACCAAAAAACGGGAAACTACGATCGTGCCGAAAAGTACTTGTCCGAAGCGCTGCAACTTAAGAAAAAAATAAACGGGAACGAACTCGCCACATTGAATAATTTGGGTGATTTGTACCATACAACGGGAAATTATGCCAAAGCCGAAACACATTTTCTCGATGCGTACAACATACTGAATAAAGCGGAAGGTCGGGATCATCCCGATTATATGGATATTGTGAGCAACTTGGGGGCTCTGTATCTGTCATCCGGCAATTACTTAAAATCCGGAACATGGCAAAATGAAGTCGACCGAATATTAATATCGCGAGTAAATAAAAATTTTGCCTTTCTTTCCGAACAACAAAGAGGGGCATTTTGGGACGACAACAAACACCGATTCAATGTGAGTTATTCCTTGGCGTATCGCCGGTCGGCAAATGACATTGTTGCTCAATCGTATGATAATATTCTGTTTGCAAAAGGCTTATTATTACGTACCGCCAACGGCATCCGCGACGCCGTTTACGCATCGGGCAATATGGGATTAATCGACAAATACGAACAAGCGGGAAAACTTCGTCAACAAATAAATTTATTGCAATCCGAGGAAAATCCCGATATCAATACCATTAAAATTTTGGAAGATGACGTCGAAAATTTGGATAAAGAATTAACCGCCGCTTCCAACGAATATAAAGATGCCAAAGCCGATATATCGACAAGTTGGCAGAATATACAAGCAGCCTTGCAGCCGGGTGAAGTCGCCGTTGAGTTTGTCGATTTTGAGCTTTTCGACAAAGTCTGGACCGACAGCACTTTCTATTGTGCCATGATTCTGAAAAAAGATTCGAAATCGCCCGTATGGATTCCGTTGTGTGAGGAACGACAATTGCAAACGTTGACCAAGCGCACGGGCGACATTCAAGAGTATACGCAAACCTTGTATTCCGATGCGAAAGGCGCTGAGTTGTACCGTTTGATTTGGCAACCGTTGGAAAAAGAATTGAAAGGCGGACGCACGGTATATTATTCGCCTTCGGGGATGTTACACCAAATCGCTTTTGCCGCGCTTCCCGCAACCGGCGGTGTGTTGTCGGATAAATACGACTTGCAATTGGTATCGAGTACTCGCGAAATTGCCCGCCTCAAAAAGGAAAAATCCGGAACATTGCCGCAAGGAACGGCGGCCGTGTACGGCGGATTGTGGTACGACGCCGATAAGGACAGGCTTATTGCCGAAGCGAAGAAACCGGGTCCCGGCCTAACTCTCCCCCAAAGGGAGGAAACACAAATAATGACAATTGCCGCCGTTCTTCCGAAAGATCAAAAACGCGGGCGATCGTGGGATTACTTGGCGGGAACCGAAACGGAAGCAAAGCAAATCTGCGGTTATTTAAACGAACAAAAGATTTCCAACCGATTGTATACGGAAACGGCAGGCAACGAAGAATCGTTCAAACGGCTGAGCGGAACATCCGCGGGTATTATTCATTTGGCCACGCACGGTTTCTTTTTGGAGGATGCCAAAGACGAAAGCAACCGTGAAGTTATGCGCACGCTTGGAGGCAATAATCGTCAAGCGTTCGAAAATCCGTTGCTGCGTTCCGGTCTGCTGATGTCGGGCGCCAACCGTGCTTGGACGAACGAGGACGTGATCGAAGATATCGAGGACGGAATTCTCACCGCCGACGAAATTGCGCGAATGAATTTGATCAAAACCCGATTGGTGGTTCTTTCGGCTTGCGAAACGGGCTTGGGTGAAGTGAAAAGTGCCGAAGGCGTATTCGGTTTGCAACGCGCCTTCAAATTGGCGGGCGCCGAAACGCTGGTAATGAGCCTTTGGACGGTTCCCGACGATGCCACTTCCGAATTGATGTCGGCATTTTATAAGCTGTGGATTTCGGGCAAAACCAAACGCGAAGCCTTTGCTTCGGCACAAAAATCGGTACGCGAAAAGTACAAAGAACCGTTTTATTGGGCGGGATTTGTGATGATGGATTAATTTAATCTTGAATAATTGATTGAGTTGTTGAATTCCAAAATTTCGAATTGGAATGAATTTTGCGCACCATTGTCAACACATTTCAAATTTACATAATTGTTATGATCGGAATTAAATATTCAATTGGTATCATTTTATGCATTTTAACAACCGTTGCGTACGGACAGGATCAATATAGTTACAGCGGTTTCGATGCGCCGGTGAGCGCTACCGAATACGGCGGTTATTACTATCTGTCCAACTCGGGTAAAAACTTCGGAACTTCAATTAAAGACGGCGACGGGTACATCTCGCGCGTGAAGAGCGACGGCAGCCAAGAAGAAGTTACGATGAAGTACATCACCGGATTAGATAATCCGCGGGGAATTTTTGCCTTGCAGGGAACGCTTTACGTGTGCGATGTCGATCGTTTGCTCGGTTTCGATCCGAGGACGAAAAAGAAAGTCTTCGAATTGAGCTTCGCAAAGGAAAATACCGTGCAACTGACGGATATCGTCTCCGCCAACAACAAAACGGTGTATGTGTCGGCGCCCGACATTAATATGATTTTCGAAGTGGATTTATCGTCGAAAAAATACAAAAAATGGTTCGAAACATCTGCTCCGACGGGATTGTTGATCGATAAAAATCAAATGTACGTCACCTCATGGGGAACCGACAGCTTACCCAACGGAAAATTGGGCGTTATCGACATGAAAAAGAAGGAATACAAACAATTGACGGACAACGAAGGTTATTATTGGGGATTGGCGCTTAACGGCAATAAACTGTATTATGCCGATTGGATTCAATTCGGCAAACGGGGCGTTATCAAACGGATCAACCTCGATACGGGAGAAACCGGTCAAGTGAATCTGACGTCCAAAGTGGGTGGCCCCGCGGGCTTTATTTACGATTCCCGCAACAATATTTTCATTATTCCCGCCGTTTCGGAGGGTGTAGTGTACGGCGCGATGGGGTTTAAATAAAAAATCGGATCGACAACGGGGCGAAATCCGAAGCCAAAAACAAATAAGGCGCAATCGATTGTTCGTTGCGCCTTATTTGTTTTTGTAAGCGAAAATCAAACGTTCTTTTCCGCCACGGAATCGTAAATGGTGATCACGGCAGGTTCCGAAGCGCATTCATTCAACGTTTCTCCGAATTTTTTAAAATGTTCGGTCGCAAAATGAAAATCCACGGCTGCTTGGTTTTTCCATTCCTCAAAGATAAAGAATTTGGTTTTGTCTTGAGGATCTTGGTATAAGGTGTAGCTGATGCAACCTTCTTCGGCACGCGATTTTTCGATCAAGCTTTGCGCCGCCGTCATGAAGTCGTTCACCTTTTCGGCTTTGATGAATACCCGAGCGCCGATGACTTTTTTTACTTCACAGGCTTTGGCTTCTTTGCAACACGCTTTTTCGTCGCCGGTTTTTTCCTTCGGACACGAAGCCGATTGGTTGTTGCCGCAGCAACCGGCTGCTAAAACGGCTGCACAAACAAGAATAATAAACTTTGTTTTCATGTTGGATGTTTTATGTTATTGAATTTTGCGCAAAAGTAATACGTAATATTTGCTCTTGCAATTTTCATTTGTCGGCAAGCGTCGAAAAATCGTACCGATAATTTCAAAAAAAACACCTTCGTTTGTCGAAAAAAGATTTTAGCTTTGCAGGCATTCATTTGAATGCACTTCCCAATCAAAATCGATTAATCTAATACGAGAAAAAATGACCGAAACGTTAAAAAAGAGTTTGCGCGACTCGAAAACGGCTCGTTGGACGGCGCTTATCGTCGTCGCGTTTGCCATGTTTTGCGGCTACTATTTATCCGATGCCATATCTCCCTTGAAACCCATGTTGGAGCGGGAATTGGGATGGAACAGCTCGGATTTCGGCGTTTTCCGATTTGCTTACGGTTGGTTGACGGTGTTTGCGTTCATGTTGATTATCGGCGGCATACTTCTCGACAAGTTGGGCGTTCGTTTTACCGGAGTGGCCTCAACCGCTACCATGGTTATCGGCGCCGCGATCAAATATTGGGCAATTTCGTCGACCTCATTATTCGGCACTCAATGGCATATTCTGTGGTTCGACATCAGCGCTCAAGTTTTGATGGTATCCGTGGGATTTGCAATTTTTTGCTTAGGAGTGGAAGTAGCCGGTATTACGGTTTCAAAAATTATCGTTAAATGGTTCAAGGGAAAGGAAATGGCACTTGCCATGGGACTCGAGATGGCAACGGCGCGATTGGGAACCGCTTTGGCATTGTTTGCGTCGCCCATGATTGCGGAAAAATTCGGATTATCTCGTCCCGTGTTGCTCGGCTTATTACTGTTGGTGATCGGATTTTTCGCTTTCGTGATGTACACCTTCATGGACAAAAAATTGGATCGATCCTTAAAAGAACAAGGGGAAACGGACACATCGGCGGATGAAAACTTTTCGCTTTCGGACATCAAATACATTATCAAAAATAAATGTTTTTGGTTTATCGCGATTCTTTGCGTGTTGTTCTATTCCGCGGTATTCCCCTTCCTAAATTATGCCGCCGACTTAATGGTCAATAAATTTCATGTTGCCGAAAAATTTGCGGGAGTGATTCCCAGTTTACTGCCCTTCGGAACGATTTTGCTTACTCCTTTTTTCGGAAACTTGTACGACCGAAAAGGAAAAGGAGCAAGCATCATGATTCTCGGGGCGATATTGTTGATATTCGTACATGCGTTGTTTTCGATTCCGTTGTTGGATCAAGCATTTGTTGCCGTCGTATTAATCATTGTTCTGGGAATCGCTTTTTCGCTGGTTCCTTCCGCCATGTGGCCGTCCGTTCCGAAAATTATTCCCGAAAAACAATTAGGGACCGCTTACGCCCTCATTTTTTGGATTCAAAACATCGGATTAATGTTTGTCCCTTTGGCCATCGGCAAGCTTTTGGATAAATATTGCGTTATCGATAAGATCGTGACGGACGGGCAAACCGTGACGCATTACGACTATACGTTGATCATGATTTTATTCACCGTTCTCGGTATATTGGCGTTGCTTTTCGCTTTCCTGTTGAAGAAAGAAGACAAGAAAAAAGGGTACGGATTGGAATTACCCACTATCGTCGATAAAGAAAACTTGTAAGGATTATTTTCCTATACGAATATCCCAATATATTGACATAAGTATCACGCGCCGGAGGCGTAACTTATATCAGCCCGACGGCAACGCCTCGGGGTAAAGTTCGAGCAACACATGGTACGGCGCACTGTAAGTGCAGTTTAAGTTGCCCCTTTCGGGGCGCATGTTTACAATCCGACTTCGAACCCGAGGCGCCGCTTCGCTTGCCGTCGGGCTGATATAAGTTGCCTCTTCGAGGCGTTATGTAATTTTTATTCGACAAAATTTGGATTATCGGTCGGTATATATTGGGATATATATTCCCTATTCGGGCTGATGATTTATTTTTAACCTGTAATAGGGTATTTCTTTAGATACTTCGAATCCCAGCTTTTGAGCAAGCTTGTAAGATCCCGTATTTCCTAATCTGCAAGCCCAAATCGGTTCGAGATTTCTTTTTAGGCAATATTCTATAAGAGCGGAACATGCTTCATAGGCAAAAGCTTTTCCTTTGAATTGTTCCAATGTTTCGATTCCCAACTCCAATTCGTTTTTTTCGATAAAGGCCGAAAATGCCGTTGATGCCAATTCGTTTTCGTAACATGCGGCATAGCCGATTCCGTTTTTAACGAAATCATCCGCAGTATTCCAAAAATTGGAGGGAACAACGGTTCCTTTCATATTTTCGAAAATCTCTTCGGTTACGGGAACAATTTTTATTCCGATCTCCGGGAGGTTATTGTTTTTCCGATCGAGATATTTCTTTTCGTTGAATTTGAAATTCACTCTGGTATCGATTTCAACAACAGAATTTTGATGGTTTTCGAACAAACTGTTCAATACCGGATTCCAACCGGCGGGAAATGCCTGCATCCATTCATCTTTATCTCTTTTTTGATCGAGATTAAGGACATATTCCTTGAATTTCAAATTAAACGCCTCGTTATTGCAGTCGCCGAACAATAAGGACATTCCGTAAGGATGAAGAACATAAAATGTTCGGGGATTTTCCGCATCGTCAACATACACTTTCCCGTTCACCTTTTGATCAATCACCGAACGGGCAAAAAGAGTGTTGATTGAAACGGATTTCAACGGCTCGATAATTTTCCGATATTCTTTGTTGTTTAACGGTATCATGGCATCAATATAATTAGGATTACGTGCAAACGTAAATAAAAATCGGACTATTTTTACGAAGACGAGGAACGAGGATAAAGCAATCCCATAACCATCTTAGAATTCAAAATTGAAACAGTTTCTAAAAATGAGGAAATTTTGCGAAAGGGTTGTTCGAAACAATGATATGTTAAGATATATTGATCATTTCCGCATGCACTACCTGCGCAGTAAGTAAATGATTATTCTTCTTTGAGCGGTCGGAAACCGTCGCCGAGCACATCATGTGCGTCAAGTACCGATACAAATGCCGCCGGATCGATATCTCGGATGTACGCCAATAAAATTGGTAATTCGCGACGACCGACATTCGTGTAAATTACCTTTTTTCCTTTTCCTTCGTACATCCCTTCCGCATTTAGGTACGTGCCGCCGCGTTCCATGTCGAAAAGTATTTTTTCGCGTATCTCCTCGTGCTTGTCGGAAATGATAATCACCACCTTGTTGACGCTGATACCTTCCACCACCGTATCGATCACTTTTCCGGTAATAAAAATCACTAACCACGAATACAAAGGAATTTTCCAATCACCAAACGCAACCAAGCCGATCAATACGATGACCGAATCGACGTAAATCAACGATTGTCCCAACGGCAGATGCGTATATTTACCCAAAATCATGGCCACGATATCCGTTCCGCCCGAAGTTGCTTTGGAACGAAACAGTAATCCCAAGCCCAATCCGACCAAAACGCCTCCGAAAATGGCCGACAACAACGCGTCTCCTTCCACCAACGGATCGTTACCCCAAATGCGGCCGAGCGTGTCGACAAATACGGCCGTCAACACGATTCCGACAAAAGTTTTAATACCGAATCGTTTTCCCAATAATCTGATTCCCAAAAGCAACAACGGAATATCCATGCATAAGGATACCAATCCGATGGGAGTTCCCAACAAATGGTGAAACACGATGGAAATGCCGTACACGCCGCCCGGTACCAACTTATACGGAGCAATAAAAAATACCATCCCCACGGCCAGCGTGAACGTACCGATAATGATCAAGGCATAATCCTTGAACCATGATTTCGAAAATATTTTGTCTTTGTAGAGCATGGATCGAAGCGGGGATGATTATCGAAACAAACGTAATGCAAAAATACATGAATATCCGTTACATAAAACGAAAACGTTTCCGAAAGTATTTCGGTAAACATTGTTTTTATAAATTTGCGCCGACAAAAGCAAAAACATCTCCCGGACATTATTCGGAAAACCTTGATTACCGGTACCAAAGCCATTGTTTTGAACCATCTCCGTTACGGAGACAGCAGCTTGATTGCCCACTTGTATACCGAAAACATGGGGCGGCAAACCGTTTTCGTGAAAGGAGCGTACGGTAAGAAATCGCCGATGCGCGCCGTTTTGTTTCAGCCGTTGCACCTCATCGAAACGGATGTACATCACAGGGAAAACAGGCAGATGCAACGAATATCGCATGCTCGATTGTTTTGTCCGTTTCGGAATATTCCGTTTGATCCCGTAAAAACCTGCATCGCATTGTTCATTGCCGAAATTCTCCATAAAACGCTCAAGGAAGAAGAAGCCAACCGACAATTATTCGATTTTTTGACGCAAGCGGTTCAAACACTTGATTTGAACGACAACGGAACGGCTAATTTTCATCTTATGTTTTTGATACACTACACCCGTTACCTCGGGTTTTATCCCGATATCCGGCAATCGTCGGACGGTATGTGGTTCGATTCCCGCAAAGGAGGATTCGGTGTTATGCCCGATGCTTCGTCACCGTTGCCGGAATACAATCAACTTTTAATCCAATTGTTTCGAATGTCCTTCGAGCATTTAAACGATTTGCAAATCAGTCATCGGCAACGGAATTATCTGACCGAATACCTTCTCGGCTATTATTCGATGCACGTTGAAAATTTCGGAAAAGTAAAATCATATTCCGTGTTGCAAAATGTTTTTCGGGATTAGCCGAATTTGGTATATTTTTTGGTATAGTTTTTTTAATGGGTCACACATTAGTTGCAAATACGGGTTATGGAGACGGGAATCTGTCAACGTTGACAACGGTTCCGGGTCTTTATTGACTGATATACAAACCTCTTGATTTTTTAAGTTACAATCGCAAATGAAGAAATTCTTTACTTTCTTTTTCTTAATGTGTCTTTTGATCGGTTGCGGACCGGAAAAGACCGTTCGAATCGGCGGCACGCTGAGCGGTACAAATGCCGAGCAGGCATATCTCCGCGAATTGGGCGGAAACGAGCATGACGTGGTTGATTCCGTTAAGTTGGATGCAAACGGAAATTTTTCCTTCAAGCAAAAAATAGGTCGTCCGACGTTTTATGCGTTATCGATTAACAATCGATCCATCACTCTGTTGGCACAACCGGGCGAAAAAATGACGATCAGCGGCGACGCTCGTCATCTTCCGGCTACGTACGATGTGGAAGGAAGTGATGATTCGAAAAATATTCGTCGTTTGAGTCGGCGATTGGAACAAGCTGTTTTTCTCGGCGATTCGTTGGATAAGATGCTTCAAACATACGTCGGTAATCGCAATTTCATGAACATACAACGCCAATTGGAATGGAATTACGTTAACGAAATAGACAGCCTTCGTGCATACAATATCCGGTTCATGGAAAAAAATCCGCAATCGCTGGTGATCATTTACGCGTTGTATCAAAAAATGGATGAAAATCGTTATTTGTTCAGCAGAGAGGGGGATATCCAATATTTTCGATTAGCCGATTCGCTTTTTTATAAGCGTTACCCGAAAGTTCCTTATGTCAAATCTCTTCATGCCAATGTGGTGGATTTGAACGAAAAGGATCGGGTTCGACAACTCAATCGCATGTTGTCCATGTTGGGACAAGACGCGCCCGAAATCGCTTTACCTTCGCCTGCGGGGCAAATCTTGAAATTGTCGGCTTGTAAAGGCAAATGCATTCTGCTCGATTTCTGGGCGTCGTGGAGCGCCCCCTGCCGTACGGATAATCACCAATTGGTGGATATTTACAACAAATATCACGACAAAGGATTCGATATTTTCCAAGTATCGCTGGACCAGTCCAAGTCGTCATGGGAACGTGCCATCAAAGAAGACGGATTGACATGGATGCATGTAAGCGATCTTAAATTTTGGGATTCGGAGGTCGTTAAAAAATACGGGGTGGAAACCATCCCTACCAATTTTCTGATCGACAAAGACGGCACGATCATCGCCAAAGGGCTGAAAGGCGAGGATTTGGACAAGAAACTGAACGAAATCCTTGTCGCCGAATAAAAAAATATACTTTGCGTCCGATCTTCATCTGATGCAATCGCCCGACGATGCGAGCCGTCGCAGGGAAGCGGATTTTGTACAATGGCTCGATACCGTTAAAAACGATGCCGAAGCCGTTTTCTTGCTGGGCGACATTTTCGATTTTTGGTTCGAATATCGATCCGTCGTTCCCCGAGGATTTGTCCGTTTGTTGGGAAAATTGGCCGAATTAACCGACACCGGTATTCCGGTTCATTATTTTACGGGTAACCACGACTTATGGATTCGCGATTATTTATCGACCGAAACGGGTGTCGTGTTGTATCGCCGACCAACGGAGTTTAATTTCGACGGCAAATCGTTTTTGATCGGCCACGGACATAATGCGGGCGACGTCGGCATGAAGGAGAAGTTGCTTCAACGCGTCTTCGGTAACGGTTTTCTGAGAAGGATGTATGCGTCCGTTCATCCGCGTTGGGGAATCGCATTCGGAAAAAAATGGTCAAAAAACAGTCGGAAACGTCACGGCTTGTACGAACCGTTTGAAGGCATCGACAAAGAAGAAATTATGCCGTATTTACGGCAACAGCTCCGAAAAAAGCACTACGACTTTTTGGTATTCGGTCACCGACACCTTGCCATGGATGTTCGTTTATCCGAAAATTGCCGCTACATTAACACGGGAGAATGGATCGAAGGCCAAACGTATGCCGTTTTCGACGGAAAGGATGTTTCATTGCATTCATTTAAAGGACAAACGGAAATTTTAACGTTACAATTGTAACCTCCTATATTTTCGTTGGACATAAAATCCTTAACAGTGGATGGTTGCGCGATAGATATATTTATCTACCTTAGCGCCTGTTTAAATTTTATAAATCACACGAATTAAGAGTTGGTTTGGCTAAAGCCCCTTGGCTTGGTTTGTTTTTAATCCGTTGACTAAAATCAACGGCAATAGATACAAAACCAAATCATTGCCGTCAACTTTAGTTGATGGGATAAAGAGCAAAATCATATAGGCTTTAGCCGGATATTATTTTTAAACAGGGTTCTTAAGGTATTTGAAAATATGAAAAAACCGAAATTATCAATATTAGCGTTGTTTTTACTGTTACATGCCAATAGTCATATTTTTTCGCAAGACTTATCCGAGTATAAGAATCAAATAAAATTTTCGCCAATAAGAACAGTAAATATTCTTAACCCCGGATTTGAGTTAAGTTATGAAAGAGAACATGGAAGACTTTCTACTCAAGTTTCCGCAGCTTACTTAACAGATTGTTTGCATGCAACACCGTACGAAGATTACGGCGGATACAGAATTATGCTTGAAGAGAAACTGTTATTTTTCAAACGTAAATTTTTTAGGCAATATTTCTCGTTTGAAACAGGCTATTATACTGCAAGTATGGTAAGTTCCGCATACTTTGTTCCTAAAGGTATTGAATGGGGTGATGATTTATATTACGATTCTAAATACGAAGACACATTCAATTTAAAACGAATGGGGGTGATAATTGATGCAAAATACGGAATGCAATTTTTAATCGGACATTTTACGATAGATTTCAGTTCCGGCTTAGGCGTTATTATTCACAACATAACGCATTCAAACAGGCAAAATCCCGATGATGAAATGGTTTGGCCGAGGCATCCCAATGCTTATTACATGATGGAATATGAAGGAAATCATTCGATGCCGAATTTCCCGTTGACGCTTAAACTCGGTTATATATTCTGACATGAATATCGGTAGTCAACTTACGTTTACTTCGGCTTTTGTCTTGCGGGATAGTGACGATTGCCTTAGTCACCGGAAAATGACATTTTCATTATCGAACATTTGATAACGAGTTACTGCTTGTTTTCGTTGCTTTGTCGGAGTTTTGATTATTCTCGTTATTCGGCATAAATTTTACCTCACTTTACTTTTCGCCATTCCACATTGTTTACCGCTTTGTCTTGATTCGGGTTGTACAACGAACTTCCCGATTGGAGGTATTCGCCGTTGCTGTTGAACCACGTATTGTTGTATTCGTTGCTCACGCCCACTTTGCTTCCCGTGTAGGGATCGCTCACCGTGTTGATCTGTTGGATATTCTCATGGATGTAACGATTTACCCGATCGCGACTTTCTTGGTTGTTGCGATAAGTATCCAAACGCGATTGGCGAATGTATTCCGCTGTTTCGTTGATCATTTTGGATGTTTCGGCATTGCCGTGTGCTCTTTTTTGGCTGAGCAGGATGCCGTTCACTTCGCTTTGATATTTGATCCATTCGCCGTTATATTTCGTCGAAGCGTATATCTTGACGAGCTTTTCGACAGCGCTTTTCCCGTCGGTCGTCGGTTCGCCGTAGCTGCTCATCGAAATACTGATCAGCAGGAAATTCGGATCGTATACACTGGTGAGTTCCGCAAAAACGGCCTCGGTCAACTTGGCGCCGTCTTTGGTAAGGTTGACGGCAAAAATAAGATTTTCGGTGCGGTTTTGCAGTGTCGATGCAGGTGTTATCTGCGATTCTTTATAGACGATCGTTGCGCCGGGGTCTATTTTTTGGTACATCGGCGTAACCATTTCCGCGATGAAGCGTTCGCTTGTCATCGGCGGCGTGTTTGCCGGCATGGTGAGAAAAAATTGGGGTACGACTTGGTATGAACCTGTCCCGCCGGGGTCCCAAGCTTTCATTTCGACGCTTGTCACACAATTATTATAATCCCACCGAACGTTCGATTTAAAATTCCACGACGCGGGAATGTCGACGGTTACTACCGGCATTTGCGATTTGGAATCATACGTCACGGCGCGTTTGGTGCCTTTGGCGGGAACGGAAAGTTGCTGTGCCGCCGCAAACGGCAAACCTGTTGTCAAAGTCAATAGAAGGAAAAAATATTTCATTGATTTAACGGTTGATGATTCATATTGTTAATCAATTCTTCGGCAAGCAATTGCTGCCGAGAGTTTTTGTCGTTATTTGACGCAAGATACAAAGATTAAGTTATCCGGAAACAACAGGCATTAAAAATATTCGGCTTGTTTTTCGGAAAAGCTTATCGGATTCCTTAAAAACGATAACTTCGGTATATGGATGAAATTTTCAACATAAAAACGAGCTTTTCTACACTTGTTATTGCATTCGAATATCGAAACCGCTATATTTGTCAATTATTAAGAAAATATTGATATAAACCATACAAAATGAGAATTTTAACTTTTTTACCGCTATTGATGCTGTTGTCCGACCTCTTTGCGCAACAAGCCGTGTTGGACAACGGAATCGTGAAAAGAGAAATTGGTTTGGAAAACGGACACATCACCGCAAAAAATTATGTATTGTTGTCCGGAGGAACAAATTTTATCAGAGGAGGAAAAGAGTTTTCGTTGTCGGTAAACGACAAATCGTACACCGGTATGAGCGACTGGACGAATATTCGCCAACGCGATACCGTTGATGCGAAAGGAAAAGGGATCATCGTGTCTTTCTCGAAACCCGATCGGAGCATGACCATCGAGTTGGTTTACATGGTTTATCCGGGGCTGCCGGTCGTTCGCAAATCGTTAACCGTCATTAATACCGGTTTCAACGATTTAAATGTCGAGGCCGTTGACGTGGAAGAACTTCACATCGATTGCAATCCGATCGAATCGTGGGTGTTGCGTCAATACGCCCGTCACAGGTGGTTGGGGCCTTACGTGGGCAATTGGGACGATCCGTTGGTGGTGGTTCACGATATGACCAAATCCAAAGGAATGGCTATCGGTAACGAAGCAATCGGAATCGTAAAACGGACATCCGTTTTCCAAGATGGTCGATCGATGACCGTCGGATTGACCCGACCCGATCAAGATTATCCGTTCCGCAAATGGGTACGTCCGGGCGAACGATGGACAAGCCCTTGGGTTTTCACCGCCGTGTATGATAACTGTACCGATCCTCAAATGGTGGTCAATACTTCTGTTCAAGATTTTACCCGTAAATACATGGGAACACGTATCGAGCAACTTCCAAAGAAGCCGATGTTCGTGTATAATACCTGGCATCCTTTTACGCGCAACATCGATGAAAAAATGGTGCGCGAATTGGCTAAAGCGGCAGCGGAATGCGGCGTGGAAGAATTTATTATCGACGACGGATGGGAAAACGGTCCGTACGATGCGCAAGATGAAGGTTTCGGAGCTTGGGAACCGAATGCCAAAAAATTTCCGAACGGATTGCGACCGGTTTTCGATTATATCAAGTCTTTGGGCATGAAACCCGGGTTATGGGTCAGTTTGGCCATTGCTTCACCGTCAAGCCCTCCGTATCAAGAGCATCCGGAATGGTTTGTACAAGGGGCGGACGGGAAACCGATCAATCTGCATTCTCCGCACGGAACCAGTTTAACGGCGTGTTTGACCACCGATTGGTACGATTACATTAAAGGTACCGTATTGCGATTGGTGCGCGAACACGGATTGGCGTACATTAAACTCGACTTGGCCATTGTTGCGAGCGCTTACGTTTACGATGTAACCAAAACGGGATGTTATGCCGAAAATCATCCGCTTCATCGGGACAGAGCCGAGTCTTTCGAGGTGATTTACCGACGTTGCATGCAACTTTTCGATGAATTGCATACGGAAGCTCCCGATCTTTTTATCGATTGCACATTCGAAACCGCTGCGAAAATGCAATTGATGGATTACGGCATTGCCCGCCATGCCGAAGGAAATTGGCTGTCGAACATTCGACAACCGATACCGACGGGCAGTCTGCGAATGCGAAATTTGGCGTGGGGACGTTCTCCGGCTTTACCCGCCACGTCATTGGTCATCGGCAATTTGCAAATGGATGAAAAAGGTCATCGATTGGGATTTAAGTCATTGACGGGTGCGCTTCCGATTATGTTGGGCGATCCCCGTAATCTTTCGTCGGCCGAACGCAAGTGGTACAAATCGTGGGCCGATTGGCTGAAGGGGCTTGAAGCCCGCCACGGCTACATGTCGTTTCGTCAAGATCTACCCGGATTCGGGGAACCGACGGAAGGTGCATGGGATGGTTTTTCCCGCATCAACACCGACAGCGGAAGCGGCGGATTGATCGGTATTTTCAATCAAGGATCGCGCGAGAAATCAAGAATAATTACCGTTCCGTGGTTGAAACCCGATAAAACCTATCAAATAAAACAAGGACCCGACGGGAAGGTTGTAGCAACCGGTTCCGGTAAGAAGTTGGCGGAAGAAGGATTTCGCGTGACACTTAGCGAATTGTACGACGGTGAATTGTTCGAAGTTGTTAAAATTAACTGATCTCCGTCATTTTTAAAGCAGTACTTTGTCCGAAAAAGAAATACGATACAGCGTTCGGTACGGAATGAAAAAGAAACATACGGTAGCAACGATTCGGGTAATCGCTTTCCTTATCGCGGTGAGTTTACGTTTGTCCGTATTCGCGGCCGATACCGTTAAGCACGTCAAAACGGGTTTAACGTTCGGTGCGTTGCCGGCGATTGCTTTCGATACCGATATCGGATTCAAATACGGCATCTTGACCAATTTTTACCTTTTCGGCGACGGATCTACGTATCCCAAATATCTGCATTCTTTTTATTTGGAATGGAATCGGACCACCAAAGGCAGCGGATTATGGCAATTTATTTACGATTCGGAATACTTGATTCCGAATATTCGTTTAACCGCCGAAGCAAGTTATTTTACCGAGCAGGCGCTCGATTTTTACGGATTCAACGGCTATGAAGCGTGGTATAATCCCGATTTTGAAGACGACGGCAGCGCCGACTATATTTCGCGTATGTTTTATCGTCACGACCGTAAAATGTTACGGTTGCGTTCCGATTTTCAAGGAAATATCATCGGTAAGAAACTTCGTTGGATGGCGGGATTCGAGTATAACGGCTTTAAAGTTGCGACGGTAGATATCGATAAACTGAATAAGGGCAAGGGTGAAGATGATAAGTTGCCCGAAAACACGCCGTTGTTGTACGATAAATTTGTGGAATGGGGCGTTATTTCAAACGATCAAAAAGACGGAGGCGATCATTATCTTTTCAAATTCGGAATGGTGTACGATACCCGCGACAACGAACCCAATCCCATGAGCGGCATTTGGAGCGAAGTGATGTTGATTACCGCGCCCGGTTGGTTGGGAAACAAACCCGGATACACCAAATTGGCCCTTACACACCGGCAATATTTTACGTTGGTTGACGAAGTGCTTAATTTGGCCGTTCGATTGAGTTATCAACCGCAAATCGGCGGAAACGTTCCTTTTTATGCACTTCCGTATATTTACAATACAAACATCACCCGCGACGGATTGGGTGGAGCGAAAACAATGCGCGGCATCTTACGTAACCGTGTTGTGGGAAGCGACATGTTTTACGGAAATGTCGAAGTACGGTGGAAATTTTTGCGAACCGTTCTGTGGCGGCAGCATATTTATTTGGCATTATCCGGGTTTACCGATTTCGGCACGGTAACCCGCGATTACGACTTCACGTACAACGAAAGCAATACGGAAGCACGCGAATGGTTTGCGCACGGTGATAAAGAACGTTTGCATTTGAGTTACGGCGCCGGGATATCGGGTGCGTTGAACCATAATTTCGTGGCGCACGTCAATTACGGTTTGGCTGCCGACAGGCGCGACGGTAAATCGGGACTGTATATCGGATTAAATTATTTGTTCTGAACGGTAACGTGTCCGTTTGGCGGGCATCACATCGTTGATACCGAAAACCGAATCATCGGTATTCTTTCGCTGTCATTTTACCATCCAATACCGCTTGTGCATTTGCAGCCAATGCAGCCGGTTCGTCCTCACCGGGATACACGGTAATGGGAGCAATATAAGAAATATAGTCGGAGATGCATTCCGTAATTCGCGTGTTATAGGCAATTCCTCCCGTGAGGATAATTTGATCCACTTGCCCTTTCAGCACCGTGCTCATGGCGCCGATTTCTTTGGCAATTTGATAGCAAAAACCTTCCAGAACAAGTTCCGTTTGTTTGTCGCCTTTAATTGCTTGGTCAATTAATCGTTTAACATCGATACTGTTGCAATATGCCGCTAAGCCGCCGCTGCCGTTCAGCATTTTCCGAACCTCCTCCCGAGAATATTTCCCGCCGAAACAAAGATCGACCAATTGTCCGGTCGGCAACGTACCGCTGCGCTCGGGCGAAAACGGACCGTCGCCGTCAAGCGCTTGGTTTACGTCGATAACGCGGCCTTTTCGATGCGCCCCCACGGATACGCCTCCACCGAGATGCGCTACCACCAAGTTTAATTCTTCGTACGATTTTCCGCACAAATGCGCGTATATGCGGGCAATGGCTTTTTGATTGAGTGCGTGAAAAACGGATTTTCGTTCGAACAAAGGATGTCCTGCGATTCGAGCGTACGGTTGCAATTCGTCCGTTACCACCGGATCGGCAATGTATGCGGGAACATTTCCGGAACATTCGGCGGCAATTTCGGCGGCAATAAGCCCGCCGAGGTTGCTGGCATGTTGTCCCGAATACCCCGAGCGCAAATGCTCTTTCATCAATTCGTTCACTTTATAAACACCCGATTTAACGGGTTTTATCAAGCCTCCGCGTCCGATCACCGCACTTAGCAGCGATAAATCAAATCCCGAATTTCGCAATTGTTCCAAAACAAGCTGCTTACGAAAAGGTAATTGATCCGAGATGCTTGCAAATTGAGCCAAATCTTCGACGGAATGACGAATGGTTATTTGAAAAACAACATCTAACTTATCGAATAAAGCTATTTTGGTAGAAGTTGAACCGGGGTTGATGACTAAGATCATGGTATGGAATTCGGATATGAGTCGTTTAGCGGAAACCGGATATTTGAATGAACTATTTTTAATGTAACGGTTCGGTTTATGAATTGTTCATTGTTCGTTATCGACGTTCTTCTTTCTCGGTAATTCGAGTATTTCTAAATCTTTCATTTTATCCCCGTCGATAACGAGACGCACGGCGGTTTTTACGTGGTGTATTCCGCTGTTGCCGGCAGCGCCCGGATTGATGTGTAAAAAACGCAACGTTTTATCGTACATCACCTTGAGAATGTGCGAATGTCCCGCAATAAACAATTGCGGCGGATAAGCTTTTAACACGGGGTATATTTTACGGTCGTAACGTCCGGGATAACCGCCGATATGCGTCATCAAAATATCGACATCTTCACACTTGACACGTTGCACTTCGGGATATGCGGCACGCACATCCGTACCGTCGATGTTACCGTACACGGCAATCAACGGCTTGAATGCCGATAAAGTTTCCGCCGTTTCCCGATTGCCGATGTCTCCGGCATGAAACAACATGTCGCACGAAGCAAAAAAATCGAATAATTTGTGCTCGATAAAACCGTGCGTGTCCGAAAGAATACCTATTTTGGTCATAACCGAAACGAGGCCGAAAACCGAATCGGTCCGTTTTAAAATTTGAGATTGTACGAGATGTAATAATTCAGTCCGAAGACGGGATTTGAACTTCCGCTGCCGTAACCCGGAATGAGATACGGCGTGGAATAATCGTCCTTTGGCGATACGATTTTAAATTTGAGCCGACACGTCAACCCGATGTAAAAATTTTTAAGCACTTCAGCCTTAATGCCGAGCAAAAGTTCCAACCAATGCGCGCTCAATGTAGTTTTCGAGATGCTTTGTCCCGGCGCGTCGGGCCAATAATACCCGGGTATGGTGACATCATCCACCTCTTGGCCGAAAACGGAGAACCCGTAACGAAAACCCGCATACACGATATCGTTGCTGTTCGGTCGACGCGATTTTAACATATTATAGTCGATCCCCACTTTGGCGTAAACGCCGTTCGATTTGTATTGATATGCGGTGTCGTTGTCGAGATTGGCGCGCAACCAACCGGCTTCGGCCGTTGCAAAAATGTTGCCTTTAACGTGCATGTCGGCTGTTGCTTCAAATCCCATACGTTCGTTATTGTACATCAACGGCAGAAAAAATTTGGATACATCAACTCCGATCCTTATCCCTTTCATCGGGTTGATCGGATAACGAACCGTGTCCCCTCCTTTGCAACAAAGAGGCAACAACAGCAACAAGCTAATAATAAATCCCGATATTTTCCGCATTGATGACATTGGCGCGATAACTGACAGTCGTTACGCTCGGATTGGTTATTTTTATTTCTTTGATGGAATGATTCGTCGTTAATTTTACGTCGGTGATATCCGAATAAGTGACACATCCGCATTCGGACGAAATGAAACCGTTGTGACGCGTGTAGCTGATAATAATGGTGTCCGCAATAATCGAGTCGTTGGTAATGACGTAGCCGGTAACATCGACGGTGGGATTTAAAGGACACAGAGCGCCGGTTATGTTGACTTTTCGGTACAGCATGCTGTCGTTATCCACGCCTTTGATCGACATTTTTGTCATCGTTTTTGCCGCGCCGGTACTAATGTCGTAAAAATTAACCACTACGGCCGTGCGATTCGATTCTTCGCAAAATTCCTCGCACGAAAAAATTGTCCAAATAAAGGACAACATTACGCACCACATCAATGTTTTCGCGATAAGCGCTGAACGAATCATCTTTTAAACGGATAAAATACATCGCAAAAGTACATAATTTTGCAAGGAAAGTCGGCATGACATTCCATTTTCTCCGCTTTATTGAATTACAACCGGAAAACGATAAAGAACCGGTTTAACGATGAATGATTTACGGTCAAAATAGATGGTTTGTTTTTAATATGTAAAACTTGGTAGGCTTTAGTCGGCGGTAAAGTGTCGGTATCATTTTCGAAGTTCCGAAGGAACAACATAATCAAGCCGAGGATTTTAATCCTCGGAATCGAATACGAAAATGGAATCCGAGTCCCGAACGGGACGACATAATCATAATGTGTCGCCGCTACGCGGCTCAAGATAAATTTGCATATTCGCTACCCGGGATGCCAATCCCGGGCTGCAAAGATGTCGTCACGATGTGACTCTGTCTCCGGATTATACCGACATTTTGACGTTGACATGACACCAAATCGTCTTTACCGACTCATATCATATGCTCTGCAACGTTTTCTTCATTTGTATTCGCTCAACATATAATCGTGATTCTATTGATTCATTCGCAACGCTTCCACCGGGGTGATCTTTGCGGCTCTTTGTGCCGGAAACCAAGCGCTGAAAGCGGCAAACAACCACATCAAAACAACGGCCGCTCCCGCTGCCGCCAACCATTCCCAACCTTTGGACGCAAAAGCATACAAATTGGCGGCGATGATTAATCCCGGAATCATGGCAAAGGAGGTTAACATCAAGCTTTCGGCAACGAGATATCTTTTCAATTGAGTCGGCGTGGACCCCACGGCTATTCGCAGTCCGAACTCGTCAAACCGCTTTTTGGATTGCATCCAAAGCAATCCGAAGGTTCCGAAAAATGCAAAGACGACCAGAAAAACGGTGGGAACGGAAAGTAAATACACGTTGAGAAAGTTATACAGTCGAGATGATTCGCGCAACAATTCCAGTTCGGCGCAGAGCGGTTGTACCCGGGCCGGCGGAAAATTTTGACGAAAACGTTTCAAGTATTCTTTCGAAAAATCGTAAAACATACCTTTTTTGCACTGTACCAGCACCGTCGGATTTTCATCGGAATCCGAAAGGTAAAAAGGTAAGAACACGGCAGCTTGAGGGTCATCCGTGTCGCGCTTTTTGAATGCCTCCAATACTCCCGCAACACGAAAGTCACGGTTCCCGACGCGAATGATTTTTCCCGTCATGTCGGTTCCTCTGCCCATTTCGTCGGCGAGTTTTCGCGTGATGACCGCTTCGGGGATACCGTCTTCCGGCTCCGTGTCGGTCAATCCGCGTCCCGATTGCATCCGAAAATCGAACATTCGAAAATAGTTTTCGTCGCATCGATTAACGGTTGCGATATACTTGTGTTGCGCAAACACAACGGAATCGTTACGCGCGAACCATCCGGTTGCCGGAACGCAATCGCGACTCACATGACTTACGTATTCAACGTTCGGAAATGTTTTCAACGTCTGCACCATGGATTTAAACCGTGTCGCATAATCTGCCCGTTCGTCCGCCGCCCATGTATCGCCGGCAGATTCGTAAGCAATCATTGCCACATCATTAAATAATACGTTACCCGGTTCGTAATAACGTTTCAACGTATCGGAAATGCCGGTGAAACAAAACAACAACACGGCAAATACCAGTATTTGTTCCGTAAAGACCCAGATCATTTTTCTTCGCCGATTCCACAATAAAATCAATATATGCCGTATCATTCCGATTCTCCTTTTAATATATTAATAATGTTTCGTTTGCTCGTAAGCCGAGCGGGAATGCTTCCCGACAGAAAGCTGAATACCAGTATGCAGGGAATTATAAAAAGCGTCATGGTTCCGAGGTTGAAACGGGTTCCCGTGGTGACGGGAATGAATACGGATCGAAGCAGCACATTATCCAATGCCGTTAAAATCATCGGGGTGATCATCATCCCGATCAATGCCCCAACGGTGGTCAGTAACACGCTTTCCAAAAATAATTGACCGAATATATCTCGAGCGCATGCGCCGAAAACCTTGCGTACGGCTGTTTCTTCCGAACGATCGTGCGATTTGGCGATGTTGAGCGACAGGATATTTAAAGCGGGGACGAGCATCAGTATCAATAAGAACAGAATGGTAACCGAGTATGAGCCCAAAGCGAATTTTTCCTCACCGAAAATCCTTATTGTTTTCAATTTTATCGTATTGCTTTCATCTTCGCCGGCTTTTTGCAGCAGCATTTCCAACTCTTCGCGAACTTGCGACATCGAATCCTTATTTTTGGCCGTCAAATACAAGGCAAACGCCGGTTGACCGGATGCAAATGACAATGGAACCCAAACATTGGAAAACGATAATTCGTCGAAAAGCGGAACATTATCCACCACACCCACCACTTCAAAATTACGTCCCGATAATTCGATTGTTTTTCCCGTCGCAGGTTCGTTGCGGAAGAACTCTTCGGCAACGGATTTACAGATAACCGCAACGGGACGATTCTCCGCCATTTCGACTTTGGTTATGGCACGGCCTTCCAAAAAGTTGAAACGACACACATCGTAATAGTCTCCTTCGACGTAAGCCAAATTGAGCATCATCGATCGTCCGTCGATTTCCACGTTGACAAGACGTTCCGGATTTTTGATGATTACGGTTTCCGGTGTTTTCATTCGGGTAATGTATTGCCGGTAAAACTCGGGCGTAATATTCCGTCGCGGTTGAGTTTCGTCGCTCAACCAATACACCAACCATGTGCGGTCGGCATATCCGGGTAGTCGGTAATCGCCTCTGATGGTGTCCGACAGCATAAACAGGATACACACAAAAATAAATGTCAACGCTACTCCCAATATACTGAATGTCGTGTAGAGCGGGTTTTGTCGCAATGTACGAATGGTGGTGAGAAAATAATTCTTCAGCATTTGTTTGATATTTTGATGTATTGATAAAGAAACATATCGGATTGATCTATTGATTCATTCGCAATGCTTCCATGGGTTGTACTTTTGCGGCTAATCGTGCCGGATACCAAGCGCTGAAAGCGGCAAATAACCACATCAGTGTCATAGCCGCTCCGACGGCGACCGACCATTCCCAACCTTTGGGTGCAAAAGCATACAAATTGGCAACGATTATAAGCCCCGGAATCATGGCAAACGAAGTTAACAGCAAACTTTCGAAAACAATAAGTCGTTGAAGTTGCGCCGAAGTAGATCCCACAGCCATTCGCAATCCGAATTCGTCGAAACGTTTTTTGGATTGCATCCAAAACAAACCGAACGTTCCGAGAAAGGCAAAAATGACCAAAAAAGCCGTTGGAATGCCGAGAACGTAAACTTCGATAAAATTCATAAAACGTAACGTGTCTCGCATCGAGTTGAGTTCTATAAGCCAAGGTTGAACTTTATCGGCCGGTAAAGTGAGTTGGAAACGATTCAAGAATTCTTTTGAAAAGTCGGGAAACATATTTTTTTTGCATTGTACCAAAATAAGGCATCCGTCTTTATGGTTTTCCGGCATTAAATAAGCCGGCAGAAACACCGCAGACTCCGGAGCCTCGGTATCACGCCTTTTAAAAGCATGCATGATACCGACGATTCGAAAGTCCCGATTTTGGACATGCATGATTTTTCCGATCGGGTCGGTACCTTGACTTATTTGGTCGGCAAGTTTCCGGGTTACGACCGCTTCGGGTATTCCGTCCGTTGGTTCCGAGTTGCTCAACCAACACCCCGATGACATCCGGAAATTAAACATTCGAAAATAATTTTCGTCGCAATAATTGATGCTCGTCTTGAGTTTATGTTGCATAAAAGCAACGGAATCGGTCGGAGGTATTGACCACATTAACGGAATGCTGCCGTGACTTGAATAACTGACATATTCCACACATGGTAATTGTTCAAAGTATTGAGCTACGGATTTGAATTCCGCATAAAAATCATTTAATTCCCGATCATCGATCGAAATATCGTTAAAAGGTTCATACCCAGCCGCTGCAACATTGCCGAACGTCACATTTCCGGGTTCCCGGTATCGTTTCAATGTTACGGAAATTTCGGTGAAACAAAATAATAACACGGCAAATACCAACATCTGTTCCGTAAATATCCAAGCCATTTTTTTTCGCCGATTCCATAATAAAATCAATAACTGCCGTATCATAGTATTTCTCCTTTTAAGGTGGTTACAATATCTCGTTTACCGATAATTCGCGCCGAAATGCTTCCCGACAGTAAACTGAATACTAAAATGCAGGGAACGATAAAAAGCGCCATGATGCCGATATTGAATTGCAAAGCAAAAGGCATGGTCATCATCATTTTATTTGTCAATATGTTATCCAAGGTTTTTAAAATGAACGGTGTGACGCCCGCTCCGATGAATGCGCCCACCGTGGTCAATAAAACGGTTTCCATTAATAGTTGTCTGAATATGACTTTGTTACTTGCACCAAAAACTTTACGGACGGCTGTTTCTTCCGAACGGTTGTGCGATTTGGCAATATTGAGCGAGAGTATGTTCAATGCCGGGATAAGCATGATGATAAATATAGTTGTGAACGTGGCGGAATAGTTAATGCCGGTTTTTTGACTCAACACTTTCGCATCGGCTTTCAAGATATTTCCTTCAGCAGCGCCGGCTTCTTTCAATATATTGTCGAATTCGTTTCGCACCGAAGCTAATGAGGTTTCGTCTGCTGCAGTGAGGTATAAACTCAACGAAGGATTTTTTTCCCTGATGAACGATAAAGGAACCCACAAATTGGAATAACCCGGTCCCGCCATCATTTCGAGAAATGACGTGTTGTTTACCACGCCCGTGATTTCGAAGTCGCGTCCCAGTGCATTCATTTTCTTACCGATGGCACTTTCGTTGCGAAAACATTTATCGGCCGTGTATTTGTCGATAACCATAACGGGACGGTTCTCGGACATTTCGTCTTTTGTAATGGCTCGGCCTTCCAGAAATTTTAATCGACACACGTCAAAGTAATCACCTTCGATATAAGCAATATTGAGCATGACCGATTGTCCGTTAACATTTATATTAAAAGCACTTTGCGGATTTCTGACAATCACCGCTTCCGGCGTTTTCATCTTGGTCACGTATTGCCGATAAAATTCGGGCGTAATTCTTTTTCGTTCTTGGTTTTCGTTGGTCAGTCCTTGCACAACCCATGTTCGATCCGTGTATCCGGACAACCGATAATCGTTGCGCAAGCCTCTCGACAGCATAAATATGAAGCAAATGAACACGAACGTAACGGCAACACCGAGCAAACTGAGTATCGTGTAGAACGGGTTTTGTCGCAATGTGCGAATCGTTGTCAGAAAATAATTCTTCAGCATGTTTAATTTTTTAAATAATCGGATTGAAAAATTCCGCAATCATTCGATTCTTTCGCGATTATTGAATTTGTCGTCCGTCGAAAAAGCGGATCGTTCGTTTGGTCTGTTTGGCCAAATGTTCGTCATGCGTTACCATCACGATAGTGGTTCCGCTCCGGTTGAGGTCGAGCAGCAGGTTCATGATTTCCGCACCATTCTTGCTGTCCAAATTACCCGTTGGTTCGTCGGCAAGAATAATTTCGGGATTTCCCGCAATGGCGCGTGCAATGGCTACCCGTTGGCACTGCCCGCCCGACAACTGTGACGGAAAATGGCGCGTGCGATGCGACAGTCCCACTTGTTCCAACGCTTCTTTGGCGCGTTTGCGGCGTTCCGAAGCCGAACATTTGCGATAGAGCAGCGGCAGTTCAACGTTGTCCAGTACGTTCAATGCATTTACCAAGTGAAAACTTTGAAAGACGAACCCCAACATCTTGTTGCGGAAATGCGCCAACGTAACGTCATTCATTTTGTCGGTATTTTCGCCCGACAATGTTACTTTACCTTCGGAGGGTCGATCGAGCAACCCCATGATGTTCAGCAGCGTACTTTTGCCGCAGCCGCTCGGGCCCATTACCGATACATATTCGCCCCGAGTTACTTCGAGATTAACGTTTTCGAGCGCCAACGTTTCGATTTCTTTCGTTCTGTAAATTTTAAAAACTTGATTTAATTGAATCATGACATTTTTGATTTTTAATTTTCAATTTTTGATTGATGGTTGTTTGGTTTTGCCACCAAGATACAAAATCGCAAAGTAAATTTTTGGAGTCTTTGTGCTTTTGCGGCATTAATGATTTTTGATTCATGAATCGAAAAAATAGACCTAACTTTCGATTTTACGGATTCTTTGGAATAAACTTTGTATTTTTGTGATATAATCTTAATGTTAAATCCCATGACAACGGTAATTATTGACGAAAAGACTCCGACAGGGCGTAAGTTGTTAAAAGACCTGAAAAAACATCCGCAAGTGGCCCATATAGCAGATGATAATACTCCTTTACCGGTTTCGGAGGAAGAATTAATCTCGCAGGAAGAATTCAAAGAGCATCTCGAAAAAAGAGTATATGAACGGCTTGGCTTGAAAATTACCTTATAACCAATTAAATGAGTTATACCATAAAATTCCGGCCCCAAGCAAAGGAAGATTTTGAAAAGGTTTTTGACTATATTGAAAAAGAACTGTCTGCTCCAATAACGGCTGAACGTTTTATGCATGGAATCTATGCTAAAATAGATAATCTCCGGTTGAACGCTCATGTTTACGCAATATCCGGATATAAGGATGTTCTTATTTATGGTGTTAACGCCCGTCATATCACTTACAAAGGATTCGCGATTATTTATACTATCCACAATCAAACCGTCTTGATTCACCGTATTATACATAGCTCTGCCTTTAAAGAATAATCAACTTGATAAGCGCTCGAAACTTCAAACTCGAAACTACTTAATTTTTATCTTTTTCCTGTTTTTAAAATCGTGCATGTCGGAAATAATTACCCGATCGCCCGGAGCAAGACCTTCCAACACTTCCACGTATTCGAAATTCCCGTCGCCGAGGCGGACCTTGCACGGCAACGCTTCATTGTTCCGAACCACCCACAGATCGTATTCGCCTTTTCCGGTGTAATAACTGCCGTTGGCAATGCGTAATGCTTGTTCCTTGAACGACGATATTACGTACACGTCCGTTTTAAGTCCCGCCCGCAATCGCGGATGGTTGCTTTCGACCAGTTCGATGTTGAACGTTACCGTCCCGTTTTTTACCGACGGTCGGATATTCGATACCGTACCGGTTAATTTCAACGTACCGATTTTTACGATTACCTCGCTGCCCGAACGCAAGCGATCGGCATACACGTCGGCCATTTCGCCTTCCACCTTAAAACGACTCAAGTCGGCTAATCTTACCACTTCCGCGCCTTCGTACACTTTACTGCCTATTTCGTCTTTAACCCAAGTGACGATGGCATTTGCCGGCGAACGAATTTCGGAAGCTTCCAATTTACGAGCCGTTTCATTCATTGCACGACTGTGAATCGCATATTCGATTTCCGACACGTTGAGGTCGGCTTGCGATGTCGCTTCGTAGTTACGGGTCGATTGTTCGAGACGCTTGTATTCGAGTTGCGCCGTTTCGTTTTGCAGACGAATGCTTTTTACCTGTTCCTTGGTGGTGGCGCCGATACTGTCCAAATATAGCTCGTTGCGCAGATCCGAAGCCGTTTTTTGCAATTTGAGCGCTTCTATTTTCAATTGCAATCCGCGATCGGCTTGCTGCGTGGAAGTCGTTACGCGCATTTGTTCCAATTTACTTTTCTTGATTTGCTGTTCATCCGACATTTTTCGGTATTCGTTGCGAATATCGGTCAAATCGAGGCGTAATACCACTTCGCCCGTTTTTACCGAGTCACCCGGAAAACGAACGATTTCCAATACCTGCGAAGCAATGGGCGAAGCAATTACCCGTTCGAAGTACGGCACGACCTTACCCGATGCCGACAACGAAACTTCCAACGGTCCCGCCGTCGCTTCCGATACGGTAATGTCCTTGCTTGCCACCGACAGTTTAAGTTTACCGATGACAAACCACAACAGTAATGCCGTTGCCGCGACGATTGCCGCTATTTTTGCAATGTTGCGGTTACGTTGACGAATGATTTCTTCTTTCGGGATGGCCTTGTCCATTTCTTATCGTTTTTGAGATGTTTTTGTTTGCGAACACCATACGGCAAAAGAAACGCCGGAATATTCAATCAGCTAATTGTTAATTGATTGAATTGTAAAGGTCGAATGAAAACTGTCCCAAAACGGACATTATTGTCCGTATTTGTTGTACCGATCCCGTTCACGGTCCCGTATCGAGTCCTAATAATCATGAAACCAAAACATAAAACATACGTATAAGGAATAAAATGTAAATGAAGTTCGGAAGTTGAAAACATTTTCATTCAAATGTGAAAATCAATTTTTCCGGTATTACTTTTGCAGAGCTTAAACAAAAATTTTATCGTGAAAGGCAAATATTGTTTTTTGTTCATCGTCATGGCGTGGTTTGCCGTGTTGGCCGTACAAAAGCCGACGGAGGTAAATGCGTTGACCGTTACGGATGATGGGGCAAGAATATGTTGTATTTCCGATATGCACGACACCCGTGAAGCATTTCTTTTCGAGACGGATGTCATTAATTTCTCTCCGGGAACGGTAAAAGTTTCTCATCACGAGAATACCAAAACGCTTGAAAAGCAATTTAAATATAAATTGCCCGTTAAGGAAAATCTCAGAATCGAACATTCCGTTAAGAACTACATATTCTGCATCGAATTATCCGGTGGTTATTATCATGATCTCACCGAGTTGAGAAGATTGAATATTTGATGTCGCATCCGATGGCGATATGCCGATGATTATACGATCGGCGGTTTAAGGCATTCCCGTGGACGGGTATGCCGAAATAATTATCAAATAAACTTCAATCAAACGTATGCATGTTGTTTGAAGACCGATTTAAACGTTAACGGTCTCGGTTACATGCAACAAAACTTTACAGATCATGTCAACAATCTTATTAGGCACCTTTTTGATGATGGTTGCCGCTTTTCTCATAGGACTCGCCGTATCTTATCTGATACGAATCATTGCCAACATATTGTATTATTCCGAAACCGGTTCGTTGTCGCACGACATTGCGAAATTTCGTCGTCTTTACCGTATCAGGCACAACATTCGGTCGGAAGTCGGAAAACAACTTTCGGTAGGACATTCGGAAAATGATTTAATCAATTATTATTACGGTAATAAATGTAAAGATAACCATTTGGTAGATTATTATGGAGGCAATTGATATCGGGAAGCTTTTCCAAGGTATATCGACGTTGGTGGCGTCGGATACGGCAATTTTTTTGGCACGTATCGGATTGATATTATTGGGTATATTGTTGGTATACCTTGGACGAAAAGGCGTATTGGAACCTTTGGTAATGATCCCCATGGGATTGGGTATGGCCGCCATCAACGCCGGAGTGTTATTCATGCCCGACGGAAAACCGGGAAACTTGTTTGTTGACCCGTTGGTGAGCGACCCCACGGCATTGGTCGATTTAATGCAGATCGACTTTTTGCAACCGGTATACACCTTAATGTTTAGTAACGGTCTGATAGCCTGTTTTATATTTATGGGAATCGGAGTACTGCTGGATGTGGGTTATCTGTTGCAACGCCCGGTAACGTGTATGTTCATTGCCTTGTGTGCCGAATTGGGCACTTTTCTGACGATACCGATTGCTCACGCAATGGGGCTGAGCTTGCGCGACAGCGCTTCCATTGCCATGGTTGGCGGCGCCGACGGTCCGATGGTGCTTTTCACCTCGCTGTCGTTGTCGAAAGACCTGTTTGTTCCCATTACGGTGGTAGCCTATTTATACCTCGGCTTGACATACGGCGGTTATCCTTATTTGATAAAACTGATGGTGCCGAAAAAATTTCGCAGCATCAAAATGGAACGTCCGAAAAAAAGGAAACAATTCAGCCCCGCCACCAAGCTTACCTTTGCCGTGATTATGTGTACCGTCTTGTGCTTGCTCTTTCCGGTGGCCGCACCTCTGTTCTTTTCGCTGTTCATCGGAGTGGCCGTTCGCGAATCGGGTTTACAGCATTTGATCGATTTCATCGGCGGACCGCTGCTTTACGGTTCCACGTTCATGTTGGGTATCCTGTTGGGCGTACTGTGCGATGCCCATTTATTGCTTAATCCGCGAGTATTAATGTTGCTCATATTGGGAATAGTGGCATTGTTCTTATCCGGCGTCGGCGGTATTTTGGGCGGATACGTCATGTATTTCCTCACCAAAGGTAATTTCAATCCGGTGATCGGCATTGCGGGAGTAAGTTGCGTACCCACAACGGCCAAGGTGGCGCAAAAGATAGTAAGCAAAGATAATCCCTCGGCGTTGATTCTTCCCGAAGCCATCGGAGCCAATATTTCCGGAGTGATCACCACTGCCATTATCACGGGTATTTACATTACGGTGATACCGATGATCGAAAAACTGTAATAAGAGTTTATTTATCTTTTATGAATCAAGTAATTAAGAGTTGGTTTGGCTAAAGCCCCTTGTGTTGGTTT
>JAVBNP010000087.1:0-6213 GCA_031551455.1 Bacteroidales bacterium
CGGTAAATCCGGTACGACGCAAACAACCGTCGGAATTGATCGCTACGGGTATCGCGGGCATCGATTTGAACAACACGTTGGTTACGGGACAAAAGATTCCGTTCTTCGCCGACCCCGATCAGCCGTTCAACCAAGTGATGGCGACGGTGGCGTTGCGCGCCGAAACGGATAAAATTATCCTTGGCGGGATGGGTTTGGCCAACGACGATTATCTGTTTTTCAAGAACGTGTTCAGCAACGCAGGATCGCTCGACCGTATCATCAGTTTCGTGAATACTACGGAAGACCCGCCGGTGGAACGTTTGCTGATTCCCGACATGGCGCTGACCGCTGCCGAATATTTCGCGGTGGATAAGCACGAAAAGGTATTGGTGGTGCTTACGGACATGAGTTCTTACGCCGACGCGCTTTCTATCGTGTCAAACCGTATGGATCAGCTTCCGTCGAAAGACTCGATGCCGGGTTCGTTGTATTCCGACTTGGCGAAAATTTACGAAAAGGCCGTGCAATTCCCCGACGGAGGTTCCATCACCATCATTGCCGTAACCACGCTGTCGGGCGGCGATATCACGCACGCGGTTCCCGACAACACGGGATATATCACCGAAGGACAGTTATTCCTGCGTCGTGATACCGACATCGGAAAGGTTTTCGTTGACCCGTTCCGCAGCCTTTCGCGCTTGAAACAGTTGGTGATCGGCAAAAAGACGCGCGAAGATCATCCGCAAGTGATGAATGCCGCTGTGCGTTTGTATTCCGATGCGGCCAATGCTAAAACAAAACTCGAAAACGGTTTCGATTTGAGTAATTACGATGAGCGGGCGCTGGCTTTTGCTAAGGATTATTCGAATAATCTGCTGGCCATCGACGTAAACATCAATACCACCGAGATGTTAGACGAAGCATTGGCGTTGTTTGCCAAGCATTTCAAGCCCGAAGAGGTGAATCTAAAGCAGGAATTGGTAGCGAAGTACTGGAAGGAGAACTGAGCAATTTTTGATTGATAATTGATGATTTCCAATTATGGTGAATCATAATTTTTAAAATCAATTGCGTCAATCAAAAATCGAAAATCAAAAATCAAAAATATAAATGGCCATCAAGGTTCAATATAACAAGACCTCGCTTCAAGGCATCGAAAAGCAATTGAAGATGCGATTGCGTTCGTTGCCGACCATCAAAAATGAGGAAAGCGCGTTGCGGATGGAGGTGAAACGGGCAAAAGACGAGGCATGCGAACTGGCAGCAAAGTTTGAGGAACAAATCGGTTCGTACGATAAAATGGCGGCTTTGTGGAACGAGTTCGAACCGTCACTCATTTCGGTACAGGACGTGCATTTGTCAACCCGAAAAGTGGCGGGCATTCGCATTCCGGTATTGGACGAGGTGCTTTTCGCCACGCGACCGTTCAGTTTATTCAACAGCCCGAAATGGTATTTGGACGGCATCCGTCTGTTGGAGACATTGGCCAAAACGGGCGTCGAATACGAATTTTGCCTCATGAAAATCGATTTGCTGGAACATGCACGCAAAAAGACCACCCAAAAAGTGAATCTTTTCGAGAAAGTGCAAATCCCCGGATTCGAAGACGCCATCCGTAAGATCAAGCGTTTTATGGAAGACGAGGAAAATTTGTCGAAATCGTCTCAAAAAATCATGAAATCCAAACAAACGGTTTAAAGTTTGAAGTTTAAGGTTTAAAGTTCAAAAATCATCAACCAAGTAAGTGAATCAAAAATCATCAATCAAAAATCAAAAATTGAATTATGGTTGAGAAAATGAAAAAGTACAGTTTCCTGATTTATTATAAGACCTATAATGAATTTTTGGAAAGCATTCGGCAAGCGGGTGTGGTACACGTCGTGGAAAAGCAAAAAGGCGTTCCCGACGAAGCGACCGATTTGCGCAGCCGATTAGCAACATCCGATTCGTTGAAAAATACAATCCGTTTGCTGCAACGCAGGTTGAGCGAGCAAAAGGATGTTACGGTGCGTCCGCTCGACCCGACAGTGAACGCTGCCGAGGTATTGGCCGAACATGAACGGCTTCGTGCATCGGAAGAGCAACTGACGGCACAACGACAAGGTTTGCAAAAAGAAATCGACAATATGTCGGTTTGGGGTAATTTCGATTCGGAAATGATCCAAAAATTGGAAAAAGCGGGTCGACGAATAAAGTTTTATTCTTGCCGCGAACGCGAATTTCAAGCCGATTGGGTCGACAAGTTCGATGCGGTGGAAGTGGCGCATGTGGGGACAATCATTTATTTCATCACCGTCACATCGCCGGAACTTGGCGAAGAGCCTGACGCAGAAAAGATGCGCATTTCCGATCGGTCGCTTGGACAATTGGAAGCGGCGCTCCGCGAAAGCGAAAGCCAAACGACCGAAATGCAAAAACAATTCGACACAATGGCCGCGGAGCATCTCAATAACCTGAAAGAAATGCAACGGCAATTGCTCGAAAACATCGACTTGGGCAAGGTGCATCTGCAAACGGAAAAAAGGGCGGACGAGAATTTGATTTTGCTCGAAGGTTGGGTTCCGGAAGTGAAAGAACCGGAATTGATCCGAACGCTTGAAACACAAGATGTGTATTACATCGGCAAGACACCGGCCAAAGATGACAATTCGGTACCGATACTGCTCAAAAATAATTGGTTTGCACGACTGTTCGAACCCATCGGCGAATTATATGATTTGCCGAATTATCACGAGTTGGATCTTACGCCGCTTTTTGCACCGTTTTACATGTTGTTTTTCGGGCTTTGCCTCGGCGATGCGGGATACGGGGTTTTATTATTGCTTGTGGCATTAATTGCACGCCCCAGAGTGAAAGCCTCGCTGAAACCCATTGTATCGTTGGTTGCCATATTGGGCGCAGCGACCATGATTTGCGGCACCATTGCCGGAACGTTTTTCGGAATACCGCTGTTGGACGTACAATGGCCGTGGCTGACTTCATTCAAAAAGTTCATGCTCAATTCCGATCAAATGTTCAACTTGGCATTGATCTTGGGCGGTGTGCAGATTTTTTTCGGAATGTTTGTCAAAGCCGTGGGAATCGTTCGCCGCAACGGTTGGGCTTATTCGTTGGAAACTTGGGGCTGGCTGCTCTTGATCTTGGGCGGCGGCGCGCTATATCTTGCATCCGAAAAGGCTTTGCTCCCACCCGACACGGCACGTTATCTGTGTTATGCGGTTTTAGGTATTTCCGGAGTTCTCATCTTTATCTTGAATACGCCCGGACGTAATCCGCTGATCAATGTCGGTACCGGATTATGGAATACCTATAACATGGTAACCGGAGTGATGGGCGATTTGCTGTCGTATATCCGTTTGTTTGCATTAGGTATTTGCGGCGGCGTGATGGGATTTGTATTCAACGACTTAGCCATGCAAATGAGCGGTAATATTCCCGTGGTAAGCCAAATCGTGATGCTCCTCATTTTGTTGGCCGGTCATTCGCTCAACATTTTCATGAGCGGCTTGGGTGCATTTGTTCACCCGATGCGTTTGACGTTTGTCGAATTTTACAAAAATTCGGGATTCGAAGGCGGCGGCAAAAAATACAAACCTTTCAAGCATATTCCGACAGAAAATTAAAACCGAAAACGATTAATATATCCAAAACAAAGAAATAATCAAAAAACGTAAATCATAAAAATCAAAAATCAATAATTATGCAACCTATCATTTTAGCTTATATTGGTGTCGGTCTGATGGTCGGGCTGGCAGGTATCGGAAGTGCGTTCGGTGTTACCATCACGGGAAACGCCGCCATCGGTGCGATGAAAAAAAATCCGGATGCTTTCGGTAATTACATGGTATTGAGTGCGCTTCCGGGGACACAAGGTCTGTACGGCTTCTTGGGCTACTTCCTGTTGGCAAAATATCTCGTTGTCGACATCACCCTGTTTCAAGCGGCTGCTATTTTCGGTGCGGGATTGGCCTTAGGCGCGGTAGGTCTGCTGTCGGCCATCCGTCAAGGGCAGGTTTGCGCCAACGGTATCGCGGGCATCGGCGCCGGTTACGACGTATTCGGTAAGACGTTGATCTTGGCCGTATTCCCCGAATTGTACGCTATCGTTGCTTTGGCTGCTACGTTCATGATCGGCGGAACGCTGGGATAAATCAAATTCAGGTTTAAAAGTTAGAACCGGAACGTATTTTTGCATTCCGATTTTTCAAATAAAACCCCGGCAAAATCGCACTATTTGTCGGGGTTTGATAAATGTTTTTCAAAAGCAAAAAAATGTCTCGAATATCACTCAGAGCCGTTGAACCAGAGGATCTTGCTCTTCTGTATCTTTGGGAAAACGACCGTACGGTATGGCACGTCAGCAATACCTTGGTTCCGTTTTCGCGTTACCAATTGAAATTGTACATCGAGTCTGATCCCGGAAACATTCACGCTCACCAACAGTTGCGGATGATGATCGATTGCCGTGAATCGAAAACATCGCCGATACGTACGGTCGGAACCATCGATTTGTTCGACTTCGATTCGATACATCAACGAGCCGGATTGGGTATTTTAATCGCATCGGAGGAAGATCGTCGACAAGGATATGCTTTCGAAGCAATACAACTGATGATCGAATACTGTCGAAAGGTGTTGTTTTTGCACCAATTATATTGCAATATTTCGGCAGGCAATACGTCCAGCATCAAGTTGTTCGGAAAAGCCGGATTTGAAATTACGGGAACCAAAAAAGATTGGCTGAAAACGGAAAACGGTTGGGAAGACGAATTCCTGTTGCAATTGATACTTTAAAATAAAACAAATTATCGCTTATCTCGTTTCGGTTCTTATGTCATACCATAAATAAATTCGTACTCAAGTATTTCTCGCCTCTATCGGGAAAAATCACCGCAACGACACCGCTTTTAAGTTGTTCGACGGTTTTCAACGCCGCCAACATGGCTGCTCCACTGCTCATCCCCACGAAAATACCTTCTTCGCGAACAATTCGTCGCGACATTTCAAATGCTTCTTCCGATTCGACGGGAATGCTAACGTCGATTTCAGACGAATCATAAATTTCGGGAACAATAGCTTCTTCCATACTTTTCAATCCTTGAATGTAGTGTCCCTTTACGGGATGAGCCTCAACGATTTTTACGGCGGGATTTTTCTCCCGTAAACCCATACCTACCCCCATCAATGTACCGGATGTTCCCAAAGACGATACAAAGTGCGTAACCTTACCTTGCGTTTGCGTCCAAATCTCCTCCGCCGTAGTTTTGTAATGAGCCAATTTATTGTGAATGTTGGAAAATTGATTGGGATTAAAGTACTTTTCGGGATATGCGGTTATCAATTCCCGTGTTTTAATAATGGCGCCGTCCGTTCCGAGTTCGGGAGGCGTAAGAATGACTTCGGCTCCGAAAGATTGGATCATCTTCCGACGCTCCATGGAAACAGCGGAGCTCATGACAATTTGCACTTTGTACCCTTTCACTCGACCAATCATGGAAAGCCCGATACCCGTGTTGCCCGAAGTGGCTTCGATGATGATTTTATCTTTTGTCAACTTGCCGCTTACTTCCGCTTCTTCGATCATTTTCAACGCAATCCTGTCTTTGATGCTACCCGTCGGGTTAAACCCTTCCAACTTCGCAAGAAGAAGAACATCGGGATTCGGATTCATTCGATTAATTTGTACCATCGGAGTATTACCAATGGTTTCCAATATATTATGCTGCATGTGATATAAAAATACAATATTGTTTCAAAAATTCTTTTTTATCGAATATTAGCCGAAATATCCTTACGATAATTCCGTCATTAAACAGATAAAACAATTTATTCTTTTAATTTTCTGTAACGTATTCGTTTCGGACCTTCGTCGCCGAGACGTTTTTTCCGATTTTCTTCGTATTCGGAATACGAACCTTCGAAAAAATACACATTCGAGTTACCTTCAAAAGCAAGTATATGGGTAGCGATACGATCGAGAAACCAACGGTCGTGAGAAATCACCACGGCGCAACCCGCAAAATCTTCGAGACCTTCTTCCAATGCGCGCAATGTATTCACGTCTATATCGTTGGTAGGTTCGTCCAAAAGCAATACGTTTCCTTCATCTTTAAGCGCAAGCGCCAAATGCAGACGGTTACGTTCTCCACCCGAAAGCGTTCCGCACCTTTTCTCTTGATCGGCGCCGCCAAAATTAAAACGCGACACATACGCACGAGCATTCACCTGTTT
>JAVBNP010000157.1:0-3774 GCA_031551455.1 Bacteroidales bacterium
CGGGTTGTGAGTAACGAATTGATCATTGATGTAACCCCGGCCGAAATTGTCATTGCGCACGTAAAAGACAAACATTTGGTTGAGTTGAACAAGGAAAAAAGCAATTTGCAATTTTCGGTGGGTGATATATACTTGGGCAAAGTGAAAAAAATCATGCCCGGGTTAAATGCGGCATTTGTGGACGTAGGGTACGAAAAAGACGCCTTTTTGCATTACCTCGATTTGGGTCCGCAAATACAAACATTGCAGAAATATCTGGAATCGGCCATGCAACGAAAAGGGAAAGTCCTTTCGATGCAACGATTTAAGGCGGAACCGGATATCGATAAAAAAGGTAAAATAGCCGATATTCTCAAAGCCGGACAATCAATTTTGGTACAGATCGCTAAAGAACCGATATCCACCAAAGGTCCGCGTTTAAGTTCCGAAATCTCGATTGCGGGACGTAATTTGGTTTTGATTCCTTTTTCGGATAAGGTTTCCATTTCGCAAAAAATATCGTCGACGGACGAAAAAAAACGATTACGGACATTAATACAAAGTATTAAACCGAAGCATTACGGGGTAATCATACGCACCGTTGCCGAAGGTAAAAATTCGGAAGTACTCGATGAAGAGTTGCGAGAATTGGTAAAGAAATGGGAAGATGCTTTCGAAAATCTGCAAGAAGTCAAATTGCCTAAGTTGTTTCTCGGTGAAATGAACCGTGCATCGACCATATTACGCGATTTGCTCAACGGCACTTTTTCGAGCATTTTCGTAAATGATGATCATTATTTTAAAGAGATTAAGGAATACATCAATTCCATAGCGCCCGAAAAAGAAAAAATCGTCAAACTCATTAAAGGCGGAGTTCCCCTTTTCGAACGCTTCGGCATCAACAAACAAATTAAGGCTTTATTCGGTAAAACGGTTTCCATTCGCAACGGAGCTTACTTGATTATTGAACATACCGAAGCATTGCATGTTATTGATGTCAACAGCGGTAATCGAACGAAACTCGGCAATGATCAGGAAACCAATGCGCTTGAGGTCAATTTGATAGCAGCACAACACGTTGCGCAACAATTGCGTTTGCGTGATATGGGCGGAATTATCGTCATCGACTTTATCGACATGTATACCGCCGAACACCGTCAAAAGCTTTACGAAAAAATGAAGGAAGCGATGGCGGACGATCGGGCAAAGCATAATATATTGCCCGTGAGTAAGTTCGGTTTAATGCAGATTACACGGCAACGGGTTAGACCCGAATTAAACGAACAAACGGTGGAAAAATGCCCGGTATGCAAAGGAAGCGGCGAAATAACGCCCAGCATACTGTTCGACGACGAATTATTCAATAATTTGTCGTATGTCGTGGAACAGGAAAAATTGAAACGGGTAACCGTTCGTTTGCATCCGTATATTGCGTCTTATCTGACCAAAGGCTGGTTTTCGATACGTCGGAAATGGGCACGAAAGTTGCATTGTCATATTCATATAGAACCGATTTCGACTTATTCGTTTTTTGAGGCCGGTTTTTTCACGAAGGACGGGGAAGAAATCATTCGATAAACAAGACATGACCACACGAGCGCATGGAATACAGGCATCAACGATCTTGTACCATGCGCTTGTGTAGTTTAATATCCGAAAACATGAAAAAGTTTATTTTCATTCTGATAATAATTGCGGGAGTTATTCCCTTGTCGGCTCAAATAATCGATCCGGTAAAATGGCAATCATCCGTCGAAAAACTGACGGCAACCGAGGCCGAATTGCAATTCACGGCAACCATAGAATCGGGATGGTCAATGTATGCCGTCGATATACCCGAAGGACCGATTCGCCCCATTCCCACATCGTTTGTTTTTGATATCGATCCCGCATTTGAAACGGGTGGAAACATTTTTCAAGTTACCAAGCCGGAGGTAAAAAGCGACCCCATGTTCAACAACATGAAAATCGGTAAATTCAAAAATTTGGCCGTTTTTCGACAAAAAATAAAAATATTGAAGCCGGAAAACTTTTCGGTAAAAGTTACGGTGGAATACATGTGTTGCAACGATAATAGCTGTTTGCCGCCCAAACAGGTCGATTTGGAAGTGAAAATAAATCCGCCGAAACCGACACAAACCGCCGAATCGGAAAACGCTCCGGTCATTCAAACGATTGAAGGTAATCCCTTAACGGGTATCAGCGGTGATAAAGAATCGTCTGAAACAAAAATTTCGCCTCTTCCCTCTCCCACATCCGAAACGACAGATGTATCCGACGATGAATCATCGCTGTGGATATTTTTCCTGTGGGCGTTATCAATGGGTTTTCTCGGCGTACTTTCTCCATGCGTATATCCGATGATTCCGATGACGATATCATTTTTTATGCGCGACGAAACGAAACGTTCAAAAGGTATTATCAAAGCATTGATTTTCGGTTTATCGATTATGCTCATTTACGTTTCCGTAGGCGTTATTGTGGCTTTAACCAAACAAGCCGATTTAACCAATCGTATTGTGGCCGCTCCGTTAACCAACTTCATTTTTGCCGCGATATTCATCACCTTTGCATTGTCTTTCTTCGGTTTGTTCGAAATTACCCTCCCGAGTTCGCTGGCCAACAAAATTGACCGTAAAGCCGATAAAGGCGGTTATATTTCCGCTTTTTTCATGGCATTGGCCTTGACGGTGATTTCTTTTTCCTGTACCGGACCGTTCGTCGGCAGCGTCTTGGTATCGTCGGCCCAAGGTTTGGCCGTAAAACCCATTCTCGGAATGCTCGGTTTCGGATTGGCCTTCGCACTTCCTTTTACATTGTTGGCTTTTTTCCCGTCATGGCTGAAAAAATTACCCAAATCGGGCGGTTGGATGAATTCGGTAAAAATCGTATTTGCTTTCGTGATGACGGCATTTGCCATGTATTTCCTGTCGTATGCCGACAAAGGTTTGGGATGGAACATTTTCACCCGTGATGTTTTTCTGTGCATTTGGATTGTGCTTTCCGCATTGACCGGATATTATTTATTGGGCAAAATCCGTTTTGCACATGACAGCGAAGTTCAATTTCTCGGAGTAACTCGTTTGTTGATTGCAATGGTATTCTTCGTGTTTACTCTTTATCTGTTTACGGGACTGTTGGGCGCACCGCTCAATGCCGTATCCGGATTACTGCCTGCCGCCAAGAACAATCGTTCGGCTACCATTCAACAAACGGGACTTATCTCCTCTCCCAACCGATTATGCGGCGTACCCAAATATAGCGATCATGCCAACTTACATTGGCCGCATGGGTTACAAGGTTATTTCGATTACGACGAAGCTATATCCTGTGCCAAAGAACAAAATAAACCGGTGTTGATGATCTTTAAAGGGCATGCATGCGCCAAATGTATGGAAATGGAATCAACCGTTTGGCTCGACTCGGAAGTTCTCCACTTGATGGACGAAAAGTTTGTTTTGCTTGCTTTATATACGGATGATAATACACCTCTGCCCGAACACGAATATACTACTTCCGCCTTTGACGGAAAGGTAAAGAAAACGATGGGGCAAAAAAATGCGGATTTGGAAATTACTCGTTACCGAATAAATACCATTCCGTACCATGTTATTCTCGATACCAACGGCGAAACCATCGGAGAACCGATGGGATATACATCAAATGCAGAAGAGTTTTCAAATTTCTTCAAAGCGGGTTCGGAAATGTTTTAGATCAGCTTTTCCAAACGAGCCTTTTGTGTTGCCGCAAAAAAACACAACAAAAAGTAAAACGGCACCACACCCTTAGATATGG
>JAVBNP010000025.1:0-2659 GCA_031551455.1 Bacteroidales bacterium
CGGGTTGGCAAAAGATCAATTGGATGTCATTTTCGAACGTTTCCGACAAGCCGAACTGACCAACAATCGTCGTTACGGAGGTACGGGTCTCGGATTGACCATTTCGCGCAGTTTGGTGCAAATGATGGGTGGCGAAATAGCCGTCGAATCGGTTGAAAACGAAGGTTCAACCTTCCGTTTCACCATATCTTATTTGCCCGTAAGTGCCGAAGATGCGGACAAACTCGAAGAAATCGGTCCCGAAAAAGAATCGGATTATCAACCGTTCAAAAACAAAGCCGTATTAATTGTCGAGCCCGAAATCATGAAATACAAATATTACGAAAAGTTACTGTCGTCATCCGGAGCCGATTTGATGTCGGCGCAAACGGTGAAACAATGGATCGACGCCATCGGTCGGCGGAAACATATTGATGTTGTTTTTGCCGATGCTCTCGTGTTCAAAGACGAAACCGACGAGACGATTCAACAAATAAAATCCATGCGGGCAGGCCTGCCTTTAGTATTAACCATCCCCGAACGCAACGAATACTACGATCGTCTGATTTGCGACAGCCGATGCAATAAGGTAATCGAAGGTTCCGTCAATTTCGCGAAATTATGTGATGCGTTGAAACGATACCTTTAACGGAGGATAATTCGAAACCATAACCTTTAATATTTGATCATAATGAGAAAATTTCGACTTTATACGATTCCGCTTCTCGCGGTACTTGTTTCGTGCGGAACAAAAGAACCCGCATTCGAATCGTTGTTCAACGGCAAAAATTTCGACGGATGGGAAATCTATCTCGGCGTACCCGATCCGTCGGTAAATGTTCCGGGATTGGAAAAAAATGCCGAAGGCGTTTACACGCAACCGTTGGGAGTCAACAACGATCCGTTAAACGTATTTCAAATCAAAGAAACGGACGGCGAACCCGCTTTGTATGTCACGGGCCAAATATATGGTTCGTTTGCCACCGTCAAAGAATACGGAAACTACCATTTGCGGCTCGAAGCGAAATGGGGCGAAAAGAAATGGGCGCCGCGCGAGGACAAACCTCGTAATGCAGGCGTACTTTACCATGGCGTCGGCGAATTCGGAAAAGGCTTGACCGTATGGAAAACGTCGCACGAATGCCAAGTGATGGAAACCATGTTCGGCGACTCGTACCGCATGGGCGACACTTATTGCGACATCACCGCATCGCGTACCAATGAAAACGAACGTTACACGTTCGACCGCAATGCACCCAAAGTGAGTTTCAATCCGGATTTACCGATATGCGGAAGAAATCCCATGAACGAAAAACCGCTCGGCGAATGGAACGTAATCGAAGTATTGTGTTGGGGAGACACTTCTGTTCACGTGATCAACGGAAAGGTGAACATGATCAATACCGACTCTCATTTGATGGTCGACGGGAAAAAAGTGCCGCTTGTTAAAGGCGTCATACAATTACAATCGGAAGGCGCCGAAATTTATTACCGCCGCATGGAAATTCGTCCGATTACATCAATCCCGGATAAATACTTGAAATAAACTAAAAAGGCCCCATCTTTCTATTATCAAAATTTAATACGACATCATAGAATTTCCGAAACGATAATTAATCGCTTATTTTAGCGGACCAAAAGTTTAATCGATGAACGAATTTGTAAAAACAGACCCGTACAAAGAAGAAATCAACGTATTCAGCCGAATCAACAAACAATGGATGCTGATAACGGCAGGCGACAAAAATCATTTCAACACCATGACGGCGAGTTGGGGCGGCATGGGCGTTATTTGGGAACGTCCCGTCGCCTTCGTTTTCATTCGTCCGCAACGTTATACGCTCGAATTTACGGAAAAAGAACCGGTAATGACGCTTTCTTTTTTCGACGAAAAATTTCGCAGTGCTTTAAATATCTGCGGTTCGAGATCGGGACGCAACACGGATAAAGTAAAAGAAAGCGGTCTCACGCCCATGGAAGTGCCTTCCGGAAGCATGGCTTTCAATGAAGCCGATTATATCCTCGAATGCCGCAAATTGTATGCGGATTCGTTAAAAGAGGCCTGTTTTATCGATACCGACATCCGTAAAAAAATCTATCCGAAAAACGATTTCCATCGAATGTACGTGGTAGAAATAGAAACATTTTGGAAACGTATCAACCCGATTCGATCGGTATTTTTATAGGTGAATTTCCGATATTATTTTCATCCCGACTTAGGCAATCTTTCTTGCTTTTTGAAAAATTACGGCATGTCGGTTTTGCCGTATCGTTTTATATAAAAGCTTAATTTCACATGATAAACCTACCGGGTTTAAAAACCCGGTAGGTTTTGACCTGTTTTATTTGTAATTATTTTATTGTATCTGTATAAATTTTATCAAGTAACACACATTTTATGAAATACATTTATTCCGTCTCCGTTATGCTTATTCTTGCCTTGAATTTGCATGCCCAGCAATTACCGCCCGTTTTCGGTCGGGAATATTCGGACAAAACATTTTTCGATTCGCGCGTATGCGGCTATCTCACCCCGCAACGCATCGTATGGCAATATGCCGGCAGTAACGGGAACTTGATCGATAATGCCAACGTTCTGCTTGCGCAAGGCAACAACGGACAAAGCGAATTAATCGATAAAAAGGGTTGCATCATGCGGAGCACCGAAAACGAACGTGCT